>CALGXU010000050.1 GCA_937935205.1 uncultured Rothia sp. | reverse complement strand
AGCAGAAATCAGAAGTTAATCTCCGATATAAAGAATGGGTTCTCAAAAACCAATAAATATAAAGGTCCCCGATTGATGATTCATCAATCGGGGACCTTTAATTTATTAACAACTCTACAGATAGAGAGGGCTAATTGGTGAAGTGGCCGGTCACCTCCGCAAGACGCGCCGGATTCACCAGATCAGGGTGCGTACCCTCCAGCAGCACCGCACGGAACGACGACGCATGCGCCGCCCAACCCGCCGCATCCAAATACGGCTGATCCTCATGCGGCACACCCACCAGCAACACGTCCCCATCAAAGAACGCCTGCTCAGCACCACGCATCAACGCCGCCGAAGCACGCATACTACCCAAGCACACGCCCAACTTCTCCTCCGGCAGGTAACCCATCGCCGAACCCGCCCGCTGCAAACGCTCCAACGTACCGGGCAAATCAAGCTGCTCATCGGCGGCAGGCTCCGGCAAACCGCCCATACGCAACAGCGCACGGAAGCTTTCCTGCTCATCCGGCGCAGGCACGCCCTGCCACTGCTCCGAAGGATACGCATCCAACAGAACCACACGCTCAACCAGCGCACCCGCAGCCTGCGCCAGGGCCGCCACCTGCACCGCGGCAGTACCGCCCACAGACCAGCCCATCAACGCAAAACGACGCGGCAACGAACGCTCCGCCAGAGTCTTCTCAATCAGCTTCAGGTAGCCCTCAGCCAGCTCCTGCAGGCTCGACGCAAACCCGGCATTCGGGTCAGAGAACGCCTCAGCCTGCAAAGCATACACACCCTGCTGAGCCGGAAGATGCGAGAGATACCCCGCATAGCACCAGCCCAAACCACCCGCAGGCGGCAGAATAAACAGCGGCGCGGGGGCATCGAGAGGCTCAGCGGCATCATGCGCGGCAGGATGCTCACGCAGCGGCAGAACCGGAGCGAACTCCGCACCCTCGCCGCGCTCACCCGCAATGGACGCCGCCAAAGCCTGCACGGTCGGATGCGCAAACAGCGCACCGATGCTCACGCTCAGACCCAGCTGCTCCTCAACCGCGGCAATCACCTCAAGAGCCGCCAGCGAATGACCGCCCGAAGCGAAGAAATCCTCATCCACGCCGAAACGCTCACGACCCAGCACACCGGCAATAATCGAGCACAGCTGCTGCTCCAGCAGACCGTGCGGACCCTCAGCATCAGAAGTCTGCGGGGTCAAATCGAGGGACGCCAAGAGCTTACGATCAGCCTTACCGGAGGGGCTCACCGGCAGAGCAGGCAGAGTATGCCACAGGGTCGGAACCATGTAGTCCGGCAGAACCTGCGCGCAATGCTCACGCGCCGCCTCCACCAGCTGCTCGGCACGCTCAGCGGGCACGTCGCCCACCTCCAGCACCGCCGCCAGGGCAGGCTCACGCAGACCGCGGTACAGCAGAGCCACCGAAGCGCTCACGCCCTCAACCGCGGCAAGAGCCATCTCAATATCGCCCAGCTCCAGGCGCTGACCGCGTACCTTAATCTGGTAGTCCGTGCGGCCGCGGTAACCGATGACGGCGCGGCCATCGGGAAGAATCTCCCAGCACGCCAAATCGCCCGTACGGTACAGGCGCTGGCTCTCACCGTTCAGCAGCGCGAGCGCACCGGCAGGAGCCTGCTCCACGAAAGCCGCCGCGGTCGCCTGCGGGTTGTTCTTGTAGCCGCGCGCCAGCTGCACACCCGACAGGTGCAGTTCACCCGTCACGCCCACCGGCACGGGGTGGCCGGTCGGGTCAAGAATCAGGGTGCCGGTGTTCCAGACCGGCTCGCCAATGGGCACGCTCTCGCGCTGCGGGTCGGTGGAGGTCTCCCAGAAGGTCACGTCCACCGCCGCCTCGGTCGGGCCGTACAGGTTCAGCGGGTACACGCCCAGAACCTCGCCCGCAGCCTGCACCTGGTCCTTCTGCAGCGCCTCACCCGAGCAGACCACGTAGCGCAGGGGCTGCTCTCGGTCCTGACCGAAGTCGGCATCAGCCAGGATGCGGCGCGCCGCCGGCGAAGAGGTCAGCGCCGAAAGCATGGTCGGCACAAAGTGCACCGCCGTGACGGACTGCTCGGCAATCACACGCGCCAGGTAGGCGGGGTCGCGATGCCCCTCCGGGGCGGCAATGACCACGGCGGCACCCTCGGCGAGCGGCCAGTACAGCTCCCACACGTGCACGTCAAAGGAGATGGGGGTCTTGTGCAGAACGCGGTCGCCCTCCCCCACCGGAATCTGGTGCTGCTGCCAGCGCAGGCGGTTATCAATCGCGCGGTGGCTAATGGCAACGCCCTTAGGCCTGCCCGTGGAGCCGGAGGTGAAGAGAACGTAGGCGTCCTCGTCCAGACCGGTTTTCACGCCCGGAAGCTCCTCAGCGGCGGGTGCCTGTACAAGTTCCTCGATGCTCAGCTGCGG
>CALGXU010000049.1 GCA_937935205.1 uncultured Rothia sp. | reverse complement strand
ACACCACGGCTACTGCTACCTCATCACCTACGCCAACCCAGAAACCGACACCACATCACAAACCCGCCTGTACGCCATCGCCTCAACCCTCGACGGAACCCGCATCGCAGAAATTGACCTGCAAACCCGCGGCGAAGGACAAATCATCGGAACCCGCCAAGCCGGCAACAACGGCCTCAAACTACTCACCCTCAACAACACCCCACTCATCCGCAAAGCACGCCACGACGCCACCGAACTCATCAACCAAGACCCACACCTTCACCTGTACCCCGCGCTCGCCGCCTGGCTATACAAGCACCCCATCTACCGGGGCGGTAGCGCGCTTATGCGTACATAAATGGTTTAGAAATGCCTTTTTTTGCAAGGGAAGAATATAATAAATAGTGTCTATGTCCCAACTGTAAATATTTAGTGAGGAGCGTTCCATCATGTGCGACTGGAAGCCCGGCCCCCGGTGTTTTAGCCACTACGCGCCGATCTTTCTCAAGGCCCGCATCAAGTACGAAGCGGCCATCGCCTTAGCTAAGGCCGAGGCAGCAAAAACCGGCAAAATCTCCGCAGAAACCCGCCGAATGCTCGAAGAGCAATTCCTGAACTACATGACCGCGCAGCGAGAGTTCTACGCATCCCCGAAGGCACGAGAGGAGTTTTTGCAGCGCGCCATTGCAAAGCGCACGGCAATGCTGGAGCGCGGCCTGAACATCGAGAACGAAAAGCTGCGTGAAATCCTCACAAACCACCAGCAACGAGACCTGGACATGCTCGAGAAGCAGGCCGTTGATGGCGCGCACCGCTGGGACCAGGCCAAACTGGCCTCCAAGATCGCTAACGATCGCAACGAGAACGCGCTGGAGCGCGGCATCTTCAGTGAAGCCGCCTACAGCGAAGAAGAACTCGCCCTGGTAGACATCCGCCACTGGGACCGCGCATGCCCCGAAGGTGAAGTCATCCTCAAGAACTTTGACGAAAAGCTGCATCACTCAGATTCCTCTGACGCTTGGCGAGAACTGACCATCACCCGAGAAGTCCGCATCGAAACTCCCACCGGCGAGCGCGTCCACCTCGACATCGAAGCCCGCATCGTTCAGAAGAACAAGAATTCGTCCAGCTACACCGTCGAATACGTCATCAAGCAGGACGGCAAGACTCTCGGTATCCTCATCCCGAACTCCTCCACGCAGGACACCTATTTCAACGTTGGCGCGGTGTACGAGAGTCGCCCGCTGACTCGCGAGCCGTGGATGGCCCTGCATAAGGGCATTCGTCTGCGCAAGAGCGACTGGGACCACTACGCCAAGGTGAATAACCTCAGTGCCGAGGAGCTCGAAGAGATCAAGGCTGAGTTCACCCGCACCCAGAAGCTTCTGTCAGACGCAGGGGACGCAAAAGAGACCGAAATGTTCTCCCGTCTGAATGCCTTCCAGGAAAAGATCAACCGGAAGCACCGCGGCCACAGGCACAATAACGCCACGGAGCAGTTCGTGGAGGAACATGGCGCTCGCACGAGTTTCAATAGCATTGCGGGTGCTAAGGACAATATCGCTCAGACGATGAACTCGCTGGATAGCACGCTGCTTGAAATGGCGGTTAAGGCGCGCACTCAGGGCATTAACACCTACGCCAAGGAGCAGTTCGGTGTGACGACTAAGCGTGACCGTGACAAGGTGGAGAAGGAATCTCGGGAAATCATGGCTAATGAGCCCGAGCGTCTGCAGCCGAAGTCCCGCAGTGAGAAGCGTAACCGTGGCGGTGGCCGAGATCGTGTTGAGCGAAATATGGCGCGTGAGAAGCGTCGTGCTTCGTATATGGGCGACAGCCCCGTGGTTGTTTCCCGCAGGGAAGAGAAGATTAAGCGCACCAATGCCAA
>CALGXU010000048.1 GCA_937935205.1 uncultured Rothia sp. | reverse complement strand
CGGAGGCGCGCGCCTCCTCCAGCAGTTCAGCTTCGGGGCGTTCTGCGTGCTCACCGGAGAACACGCCCGCACGCATCGAACCGCTCGAACGCAGGCGGCGGGTCAGGGCGCGAGTGTCAATGCCCTGAATGCCGACGATGCCCTGCTCGATGAGCTCTTCGTCGAGGGTGCGCTCAGAACGCCAGTTGGATGCCACACGTGCGGCGTCGCGAACCACGTAGCCGGCAACCCAAATCTTGCGGGACTCAGCGTCGGTCTTGTTCACGCCGGTGTTGCCAATATGCGGAGCGGTCTGAACCACAATCTGACCCGCGTAGGAGGGGTCGGTCAGGGTTTCCTGGTAGCCGGTCATACCGGTCGAGAAAACCGCCTCGCCCAGGGACGCGCCGGTTGCGCCGTAGCCGTAGCCGCGGTAGACGGTGCCGTCCTCCAGGACGAGCAGCGCGCGGTCCGTACGCAGGGCGCCGGATCGTGTCATGTCAGTCATGCTCTTCTTCCTTTTCTCTGGTGTTCTCCCCCGCTTCCTGTACGGCCTCTACCGTGCAGGTTCCGGGGTAGTCTATGGTGCCTTCGGCGGGGTGTTCGCCTGCCGTGAGGCAAAATCTATACGTTTTGCGGTTTATCCGGGGGTTAGGCTTCCGGTTCTGCCGCCCACTTCTCGGGCGCATCCACCGCGTTCGGGGCGATGCGGCGCAGCTCACGCAGTACCGCCTGCTTATCCTCGGCGTAGCGGGTGCGGAAGCCGGTCTGCACGCGGTGACCGTCCAGGGTCCAACCAATCACAACCAGGCCGTTCTTCTCCACAACCTTGCCCGCCATACCGCGGTCGGTGGTGATGACTGCGAGCTTCTTCGCCGGAATCCACAGGTCCTTCGCGCCGTTACGGGTGAAGATGATGCTGTCCGGGTAAATCAGCAGCGTGGACTTGCTCTTGAAGCCGAGCGAATCGAAACCCACGCGGTCCAGCCAGTTACCGAAGATTGTGGTGCTGACGTACTCGCCCTCGAAAGCGGCGTCAGCGGTCATGCCCTCGTAGCGTTCGGGAACTTCTTTGAGGGAGCCGAACATGTTCGCCTGGCGTGCCAGGCGCGAGCGCCATCCGTGCCACATGCCGTAGATGCACAGGGCGACCAGGGCGATGCAGATGACGGCGGTCAGGAACTTTCCCACGAAGGTTCTCTCTTTCGGTTGGGGTCTCGGTCGATGATCTCGACCTGGGTTGCTGGGGTTGATGAGGTTGGAGGCGGTGCTCCCGGCAAGGCGGTGGCAGGCGTGAACCTACCACCGCCAGGCACGGTCACCACGTACGTTCACTTCGCGGGTTAGCGACGCGGGGTTGCCAGCTCGCCGTTCAGCACGGTCGGGTGGCCAGCGTAGAAGGTTGCACGAATCGAGCCGGGCACCTCCATGTCGCGGTAGGGGTTGTTCTTACCCTTGGTTGCCTGCTCCTCCGGCTTAATCACGCGGGTTGCCTTCGGGTCGACCAGCACAATGTTTGCCGGTTCGCCTTCAGCAAGCGGGCGGCCCTG
>CALGXU010000047.1 GCA_937935205.1 uncultured Rothia sp. | reverse complement strand
AAAATATATTGCAGGACACACCGTATTAGAAATGCTGTAGATATGTACTTTGCTTTATGTATTACACGGATGTAATACGGAAGCGAACACGGAAAGACGTGCAGAGAGGGGGTTCCAGACTCTATTGGCTAGAGTCTATTGGCGAGGGTCTAGCGGCTAGGGTCTAGAACCCCCTCATTCGCCTTCACCGGGATTACAGGCAACCGGTCGGGTTAGTGACCCTTCGGCTTGTCCTCGTCCTCAAGATCCAGATTATCCAGGTCAATGTGGGTACGAGGCTCCGAAACGAGCTTCTTCACCACGGGGCGGGCAGCAATCACAGGCACGGAACCGGTGTAGCCTTCACGGACGCGAGCAATCTCGTTGACGCGGTCACGAACCGTGTACCAGCCGATAATCAGCAGCGGGATAACCAGCAGCAGCGATGCCAGGGTGTAGGTGCCGACCGGGTAATCCAGAGCCATCAGCACCAGCACAGCAGCGAGGAATACCATCACAGCCCAGTCGCTGAAACGACCGCCGGGTGCACGGTAGTTGGGGCGCTTGTACTTGCCCTCGCCGACCAGCTTCAGGTACTTCTGGTGCGACATTGCGATAGCCGCCCAGCTAGCCATGGTGCCCACGGATGCGATGTTCAGCACGACCTCGAACGCCTGCTCGGGAACGAAGAAGTTCAGCACAACACCGAAGAGGCCAATCACACCGGTGAGCAGAATACCTGCCACCGGAACGCCGGAGCGGGACACCTTGGTGGTGAACTTCGGTGCCGAACCGGCAACACCCATCGAGTGGAGGATACGGCCGGTGGAGTACAGGCCAGCGTTCAGCGAGGAAGCCGCCGCGGTAATAACGACCAGCTGCATAATCGGTGCGGTACCGTCAATGCCGATAGCGTCAAAGAAGGTCACGAACGGCGACTCTGCGTCCTTGTATGCGGTGTAGGGCATGAGCAGGCAGAGCAGAACCACGGAACCAACGTAGAAGATCGCAATACGCCAGATCACGGTGTTGATAGCGCGGGGGATAACCTTCTCAACGTTCTTGGTTTCACCACTGGTGGTGCCGACCAGCTCAATACCGGCGTAGGCGAACACAACACCCTGAACCACGATAAGAGCGGGAAGAATGCCGTTGGGGAAGAAGCCGTCATTGGCGGCGATGAGTTCAAGGCCGGGGCGGACGCCGTTGATGGGTTCACCGAAGACCAGGTACCAGATACCTACCGCCATGAAGGACAGCAGAGCAAGAATCTTAATGAGTGCGAACCAGAATTCCAGCTCACCGAAGAGCTTCACGGAGATGAGGTTCAGAGCCACGGTGACGATAACGACGATGAATGCGCTAAGCCACTGGGGAATATCTGCGAAGAACTGGTTGTATCGACCGAACCAGCTGATGTAGATAGCGATAGCGGTGGCGTCTGCAACGGCGGTCATTGCCCAGTTCAGCCAGTACAGCCATCCGGATACGAATGCGGCCTTTTCGCCGTAGAATTCGCGGGTGTAGGAGACGAAGGAGCCCGAGGAGGGGCGGTGAAGGATCAGCTCGCCGAGGGCTCTAAGAATCAGGTAGCCGAAGAAGCCGATGACGGCGTAGATGACGGCGAGCATGGGGCCTGCGTCCTGCAGGCGGCTACCGGTGCCCAGGAACAGGCCGGTACCAATTGCGGAACCGATGGCAATCATCTGGAGCTGACGTGCGCCAAGCCCCTTGTGGAAGCCTTCCTGTTCGTGTGCGAACGGGTCGTCTGTGGGGGGCTTGGTGTACTGATCCGCTGCAGAAGTCTGCGGATTCTTGTTTGGTGAGGTGCTCATGCTATACCTCCTTGGATAGTTACATCTGAAGCACGTGCTACACGAAATGTGGTTGGGAACACGTCTGCGGGTTGTAATGACTATAGCACGGTAATTTAGGTAATATAACTCGCATCACGTAACAATTTATATACATATAATGCATATCTTATAAATATATTTGGTTCATGTTGTATTGTGTGGTTTTCATTGTTTTGTGAAATAGATTAATTGAACCCTGAGTCTAAAAAATCAATTACCCCACCACCGCACAGCACAAGAGCACCCACAACGGGGTGCTCTCACAACCTATTCACAACGGGGACTTAACCCTCCATCAGGCGGTCAATCTTCGCCCGCAACGCGCGCTCACGACGATTCAACCACCACCAGCTCGGCC
>CALGXU010000046.1 GCA_937935205.1 uncultured Rothia sp. | reverse complement strand
ATGATCCGAAGGATCTGTACTCGCTGGTGAACGTTAACGTTCCGGTGGGCTAAAGGGCTAAGCAGCCTGACGCCGAGTGGCCTTGAGCTGGCGGGCATGTGAGTGCACCAGTTCAGGTTGCGAGGTTGAGAGTGAATAAAGTGAGGGCCGGGGAGTGGTGACACTCCCCGGCTCCTTCTTGTGAAATTTTCGTGTGGGCAGATTCTCTTGTGCGCAGATTTCATGTGGGTAGCCCGCGGGCGGTTCACCCGTTCTGCCTTTCAGGTGGGTGCAGCTACTGGCGGGTGGCGATGATTTCGCGCGCCTTCGCCACATGCTTTTCTTTCTCTTCTTTCAACTGGTTAAGCTTCGCCTGATTCTTCTCAATCAAAGGACCTTGATA
This sequence comes from uncultured Rothia sp., assembly GCA_937935205.1. Lineage (GTDB taxonomy): Bacteria > Actinomycetota > Actinomycetes > Actinomycetales > Micrococcaceae > Rothia. The sequence continues at coordinate 712 of CALGXU010000046.1, read as the reverse complement.
GGATGCCTCAAGATCACCCAGACGCTGAGCCATACCAACCTTCTGGTTACATTCCGCTTCGATGGTTGCGAGGCGAATTTCTTCCGGCTTAGCCTCTTCGTTACCTTGGGAAGAGGTCATGAGATGTGCGCTTTCTTCGGACGTCCAGTCGCTCTCCCCTTCCCTGGGGGTTAGCCCGCGTTCACGCAGGCAGGTCCACCATTCTGAGCGAATATTTTTCCACTCATCGGTTTGGGAGGCGTAGGTGTATGCCTGTGAGTTGAGCTCTCCTACAAACCGGTATTCTTTTTCGTCCAGTTCGACGTCAGAGAATGCGGTTTTCACCTCTTCTTGGCACCGGGCGTTGATGTCGTCTGATGCTGAATCGTCTGGGCCTCGGGATTCCTTCTGGGAGTACCCGTACTTTTTGGCGTACTCGACGTTCCAGTTGCCGTATAGCCCCCCGGGTTGCGGGGTGTCTATTGAGGGCACAGCGTAGGACTGCCCGTGGTGCGCGTAGCATTCGGACATGAGCGTGTGCCACGCCGTGCTCACCGTACGGACTGTTAGTTCATCGAAGGCATACTCGTCCAGTGGAAGATGTATATAGTTCTTTGAATAATCGAGAACAGCTTTTCGTGAGGTGTCCCGCTCGGCGCTGTTGGAGCAGGACACGCACGCCCCCAGCAGGCAGAATACTGTTACCGCAGAGAGAGCCTTACGCATAGGCTTT
>CALGXU010000045.1 GCA_937935205.1 uncultured Rothia sp. | reverse complement strand
ATTGGCGTCATAACAACCTTTATTTTTTCCAATCACCTCATGCAGTTACTAAATGAGCCGGATGCGTGGGGGTCTGGGTCCCTCATGACTACTATCTTGCTGAATAGTATCGTGGGTCTTCTTAACGTTCCCCTCTACCTCTGTGCTGTTTTTCTGCTGATGCGCCGCTCGGTCAGGGCATACACGGATGCTGTCAGTAAGATGCGCATGAAAGAACTTGAGCAGGGCGTTGCTGAAGGCAACCAGAAAGTCGGTGAGGAGCAACAGCAACTTAAAGGCCGAGAAAACCTCGCTGAGCCGGTCGATGAGGGCCATGTCGCCAGCCATCAGGGTGCAGGTGCAGAAATGAGTGCTCGCCTGGAAGAAGCACAGGCACATCGGGAAGAAGAGGAAGCCAACCGACGGGCTGAAGAGTCGGTCGCTCAGCAGTACAAAGCGATCCGCCGCAAGGCTGACCGGAAGAAGCCTCGCAAGGAACAGCGCGGCTACAAGGACACCTCGGTGTACACCGAGGAAGGGTACCGCCTCAACTAGCGGTGCGAGCCGTCCCCCAAACAGACTATTCGGTTCTCCCGTCGCGGGATGGAGAACATAGAAAGGAACGATAATGTCAGAGTACGGAGCTCCGGGATTAGCCCCTCAATACCAGCAAAGCCAGCCACGATCCAACGGTCGTCCTGTTGCTTTGATCTGGGTGACAGCGCTTACTGTGCTGATTATTTTGATTGGGGCGGCACAGTCTACCGTGAGCGCTTTGGAGCGGAACCATACCGCGATGAATTCAGAGGCGCTGACGCAAGTAACCATCCCTGCACTGGTCAAAATCATCCTGATGGACGCGGTAACTATTATCGCTCTGTTATTCCTCTGGCTACGGCGTAATTGGGCACGCATCGTCAGCATCGTTTTGAGTATTTTTGGCGCGCTGGGCGGTATTTTATACATTTATGGTTCCGTCATACTCTTCAACTCTGTCGATGTACAGACGCTGAGCGGTGCAGAGTTGGCGCACTTCGTTTTTGTTCTTGTGGTGGTGAATCTGCCTACTGTTTGTAACACGGTAATAACGGTATTGCTGTTCACCCCCAGTATGCGCCGGTACACGTACGCAGCTGGCGCGTACTAAAGGGTTACCTGTGTAAAGGGGCGCGATAGGGCCTGATATGTCAGGTAGTACCGGGGGAAGCAAGCTTTCGGTACCGCTACTTCACAGAGTTTGAGAGAACGCAAAAGGTGGGGATACCAGACGGTATCCCCACCTTTTCTCGTCCCCGGCTCATTGGCCTAGAGGGACTTCAAGCATTACTCAGCGGATTCGCGCTTAGCCTTCGAGCGGCCGCGCAGGTACTCGATAAAGACCGGCACCACAGAAACCACCACAATAATC
>CALGXU010000044.1 GCA_937935205.1 uncultured Rothia sp. | reverse complement strand
TGCATCGCGCTCGCCGCTGGGCCTGATGGTGAGTTCCGTTCAGGTTCGTTTAGCGCAGTTGCGCCTATCCCAGCTGAAGAGGTTGCCGCTGAACGGTTTTGCTGAACTTGAGCAGGCTGTGCAGGAGGTTCGCGGAGCTGTAGCTACCGCCCGACGACGCAGAAGCCGCCTGACCCTCATGGGGACTATGGTCACGCTTTTCCTCGCGAATTACCTGTTCCTTCCGCAGCTTGTGGAGCTACTTGGTTTGAGCACAATTCCGGCTGACATCGCGGTATCTGTGTGGATCAAGGATCTTATACAGGTCATCCTGTTCCCGTACGTATTCATGGCGGCGGCTTTCCCCGCCCGCTGGTCCGATGACCGGGCCTTCGTGAAGCGCGCGAAGAAGAACTCTCCGTTGGCGCCTCCCGTGCCGTGGTGGTACGGGGTGAAACGCGTCGAACCGCTGACGTAGCCCTGAAACGGTGCCGCGACGCCGTAGCGCGAACGCCGGCTATCGAAGACATCACAAGAAACGCTAACTCACATACACATCTGCGGTATTTTGCCGCGGTAAGCATACGAGTAGAAAGAGAATGACTTATGGGTATTGCAATTGGTATTGACCTGGGAACCACGAACTCTGCAGTTTCGGTGGTTCGTCCTACGGGTGTGCCCGAGGTGCTTCGCAACAAGGAAGGCGACACCGTGACCCCCTCCGTGGTGCTTTTCCAGTCCTTCGGCGGCGCGGATGAGCCTCTGGTTGGCGAGCAGGCAAAGCGCCAGGCAGCGGCGTTCCCCGAGGATATCGTCCAGTACGTCAAGCGTTTTATTGGCGACCCGACCTGGCGTTTTGATGCTTCTTCGGGTACCCAGTACACCGCTGAGGAAGTTTCTGCAATTATCCTGAAGCGTCTGAAGGAAGACGCTGAGCTTGCCCTGGGTGAAGAGGTCACCGATGCCGTCATCACCGTGCCCGCTTATTTTGATGATGCACGTCGTACCGCTACCGCCCACGCGGGTCAGATTGCTGGCCTGAACGTTTTGCGTGTGCTGAACGAGCCGACCGCTGCGGCACTGTCGTACGGTGTGGAAGCTGACGCCAACGGCACCGTGCTGGTGTACGACCTGGGCGGCGGCACTTTTGACGTCACTATTTTGAAGATTAGCGGCACCGAATTTGAGGTTCTGGCTACCGATGGTGACCGTAACCTGGGTGGTTTCGATTTTGATAACGCCCTGATGGAATACCTGAATAAGCGTCTGATGGAGCAGGGCGCTCCGGACGCTCTGGAGGATCCTTCCCTCACCGCTGCATTGCGTGAGAAGGCTGAGTTTGCGAAGAAGGCGCTGTCGACTGTTCCGAAGACGAATGTGCAGTTCTCTGCAGAGGGCCAGCACTACCGTGTGCCCCTGACCCGTGAGGAGTTTGAGGAGTGCACGGTCAGCCTCCTGAACCGTACCCAGGAGGTTCTTGAGGACGTTCTGAGCGCGGCGAAGCTGACCTGGGCTGATATTGATAAGGTGCTGCTGGTGGGCGGATCGACTCGTATGCCTGCGGTTCGCACCCTGGTGGAGCGTATTTCCGGTAAGACCCCTGAGCTCGATATTAACCCTGATGAGGCGGTTGCTCTCGGCGCTGCAGTTCAGGCAACCCTGTCTGGTGACGTTGAGGTCAGTACGGAGCAGGTTGGCTCTAAGGCAACTGTTGAGGGCTTCCTGGGCGGTAGCGTCAAGATTAGCGACGTGACCAGCCAGGCGCTGGGCATTATCCTCTACAACGCCGACGGTTCGACGTTTAACCATGTGGTGATTCCGCGTAACACCAAGGTTCCCTGCACCCACGAGCAGAATACCCGAACCCTGCTCGACGGTCAGAACGCCCTGGACATTAAGGTCACTCAGGGCGAGGAACGCGACCCCGAGCTGGTGACCATTGTTGGTAGCGGTGAGCTTTCGC
>CALGXU010000043.1 GCA_937935205.1 uncultured Rothia sp. | reverse complement strand
CGGCGGGTCTACAATAAATCGGTGCCATTTCAGGTACGCGCACAGGCAAACAGAGCCGGATGCGGTGATAACGTCGTCACCCGACCCCCCGTTGCGCGCACTTTCCCTACCGGCACCCACAGCACACGCATCACGTACGCAGGAGAACGCCCATGCACGAGCTCTTTGACCCGGATCAGGTATTCCGCATCGTCGACATTGCCGCCGTTGTCGCTAACGGCCTGCTCGGCGGTGCTGTGGCGCGCGCCTTCCGATTCGACATTGTGGGCTTCCTGCTACTCGCGGTCGCCTGCGGCATGGGCGGCGGCATGATCCGTGACATCCTGCTCAACTCGGGCCTACCTGTAGCCCTGACTGATAGCGGCTACTGGATTGGTGCTATCGTGTCTTCCATCTTGGCGTACAGTATCGATTTGAGTGCCCGCTGGGCGACCCGAACCATGCTCATTATTGACTTCATCGGCATGGGCGCGTGGGCGGCAACCGGCACCATTAAGTCCCTGAACTTGGGCCTGCACTGGCTGCCCGCTATCGCGCTGGGTGTGACTACCGCGGTTGGTGGCGGCGTTATCCGTGACATTATGGTCAACCGCATTCCGGCGATTTTTGGCGGTAACTCCCTGTATGCGACGGTCGCGTTTGTGGGTGCCGCCGAGACCGCCCTCGTGACGGGCCTGCTCCACCGCCCGAACCTTGCGATGGCACTGTCTATTCTCCTGTGCCTGGTGTTTGGCCTGCTCTCCCACGCGAAGAATTGGCAGCTGCCGACCACCCCGGCTGAGCTGCGTGTGCCTCGCCCACGTCTCTTCACTTTTGGCAAGCAGGAAGACCGTACCGTTGCTAATGAGGGCTGGGCCCCTGGTGCTCCGCTCACTGAGCAGCTTGAGGTGATTAATGCTGAGCAGCTTGAGGAGTACCGCCGCTCTAAGGGTCTTTCAGAGTAGAACGAATATAGGCTGAATATAGAATATGGGCTGGTTTCCGCACGTCAGATGATTATCTGATCGGCAGAAACCAGCCCATATTTACTATGTGCAATATGCCTAAATCTTGTACTCGGTGCTGTCGTACACGGTCAGGAACTTGCGGATGCGCTCATCGTCCGAGGCGAAGAAGCCGGCCGGCTCGCCGTTGTAGCGCAGCGTACCGTTCTCCAGGAACACGATACGATCTGCGACCTTCTTCGCAAACGCCATATTGTGCGTCACGATGACCAGGGAGCGGCCCTCCTTCGCCAGCTGCATGAGCACGCGAATCACCTCGGCCTCAAGCTCGGGGTCCAGCGCGCTCGTCGGCTCGTCAAAGAGCAGGTATGCCGGTTCCAGCGCCAGGGCGCGGGCAATCGCCACGCGCTGCTGCTGGCCGCCCGAGAGGGCATCCGGATAGGAATCCACCTTATCGGCAAGACCCACCTTCGCCAACAGCTCGCGGGCACGCTCCTGCGCCTCCTGAGCGTTCAGGGTGCCGTTCAGGGTCGGGGCGAGCGCCACGTTCTTCAGCGCCGTGTAGTTCGGGAACAGGTTGAACTGCTGGAACACCATCGCCGAACGGGAGCGAATATCACGCACCTGCACGTCGGTGAGCTTCTGGCTGTAATCCACCTGCGCGTCGTCAATGGTGAGCGTGCCGGACTGCGGGGTTTCCAGCAGGTTCAGGCAGCGCAGCAGAGTCGACTTACCGCTACCGGACGGGCCCAGAATCACCGTGGTCTCACCGTCGGGGATGTCCAGGCTAATGTTCTTGAGCACCTGCGTCTCACCGAAGCTCTTCGACAGGGAATCAACGCTAAGCATTGTTGCTCCTCACGTAACGGTTGCTGTACTTCTCCAGCGCCGACTGTGCGGCGGTCAGCAGAGTGAAAATCACCAGGTAAATGATGGCGACCTCGGAGTACATTGCCAGCGGCTCAAAGGTACGCGACGCAATCTGCTTACCGGTCTGGAACAGGTCAACCATCGAAATGACCGACACCAGCGAGGTGCCCTTAATCAGGTCAATGAAGTTGTTACCCAGGTTCGGCAGAGCAATACGCACCGCCTGCGGAATGACCACGTGACGCAGGGTCTGCATGCGGGTGAAGTTCAGGGTTGCCGCCGCCTCAAACTGGCCGCGCGGAATAGCCGCCACCGCGGAACGGAACGTCTCCGCCACGTACGCGCCGGTGTGCAGGCTCATCGTGATAATCGCGGCACTCCACACGTCCAGGGCAATACCGACCTTCGGCAGGCCGTAGAAGACGATGAACAGCTGAACCAGCAGCGGGGTGCCACGGAAAACCCAAATGTACACCCACGCCAGCCAGTTCACCGGTGCGAAGCGGCTCGTGCGCGCGCCAGCAGACACAATGCCCACCAGCAGCGCCACCGCGAAAGAAATCAACGACAGTGGAATGGTCACTGCCAGGGTTGCACTCAGCAGCTGGGGCAGGGACTCAGCCCAAAGATTCAGGTAGCGTTCCATGAACGGAACTCAGCTCCTTTAGAAAGTATTAGTTCTTCGGTGAGAGGTCTTCGCCCACGTACTTCTCGTAAATCGCCTTGATGTCACCGTTCTGCAGGTGCTTCTTCAGCGACTCGTCGATAGCGTTACGCAGGGCGTCCTGGCCCTTAGCCATCAGGATGGAGGAGTTGCTGCCGGTACCCAGGTCACCGGAGAGCAGGCGCAGGTTAGCGTCCGGGTGCTCCTTGAAGTACTCAGCGAAGGACACGGAGTCGTTCGCGGTCATCTCTGCACGACCCGAGAGGACCTGCTCGATAGCCTCATCGAAACCGGAAACAACCACGATCGAGGCGCCCTTCGCCTCCACCATCTTGCGGAAGTTCGAGGTCTCAGACTGCGCCGAGGAGTGGCCAGAAATCTCGCTCACGTTCTGCAGGGAAGAATCCTTCTTCACGGCAACCTTCGGCTCGGAGTACAGGTAGGGTACGGAGAAGTCGTACTTCTGCTTACGCTCATCGGTTGCAGAGACGTTGTTGATGACGATGTCGTAGCGGCCAGCGTCCACACCGGCAATCAGGGAATCCCAGGGGGTTTCGATGAACTCTGCGGTCACGCCCAGGTCCTTAGCGATCAGGTCGGCGATTTCCTTCTCGAAACCGACCAGGTTGCCGTTAGAGTCGTGGAAGGAGAAGGGGCGGTAGGTGCCCTCCAGGCCCACACGGATCTTGCCGGCAGACTTGATAGCCTCCAGCTTGTTGGTGCTGGATGCGGTGCTGCTGCTGGACGAACCGCACGCTGC
>CALGXU010000042.1 GCA_937935205.1 uncultured Rothia sp. | reverse complement strand
CCCCCTCTGCGGCGCTGGGGCGCCTTGAGGACGGAGCCCCCGCTTCGCGTGTCCGTACGCCTTCTAGGTCGCCTACCCCTCGGGTTGGTTGAGATAGGGTTTGGTCTGGGGTTTCCTTCTCGGGTCAGCTTGCCTTGGGCTGGGGATATATAGATGGGTTGGTCTGGGGTCGGGTGTTGCTGTCAGCTCACCTGATTCTGGGGTTATTTGTCCTGTCGGATTTTTCATCCATTTCCCGGATACAGACCTCTCGCACACATAAAGCCGGTGCCTGCTACTAAGCAGGCACGGGCTTTTCACCTATTAGAGAGCTTCTATCGGCCCGTATAGTCCGCGTCCGCAATATCCTTCGGCCAGCGCGCCTTACGGAACGGCGCCCACGTAAACGCCGCCGCCACCAACAACAAACCACTGATAATGAACGCCGGAACAAAGCCCCACGCATCCGCAATCAAACCAGCCACCAGCGGACCCAGGATCATACCAAAATCACTAAACATCTGATACACCGCCAACACCTGGCCACCACTGCGGCGAGTACCAATCACATCAGACACAGCAGCCTGAATCGACGGGCCCATAAACGCCGCACCAATACCCAGGCACGCCGTCAACGACACAAACACCCACGCCACCGGCGCGAAACCCATAAACGTCACCGCAGAACCCGCCAACAGCAGACCCGAAAACGCCATCACACGGCGACCAAAACGATCCGAAAAACGGCCCGAGAACGTCTGCGTCAACGCATTACCAAACGAGTTCGTCGCCATCGCCAACGAAGCCAACAGGGTACCCGTCACCGAATTCGACATGTCGCCGCCCGTCGCCAAATACGCCGCCGCCAACGGAATAATCGACGACTGCACACCAAACACCGACCAGCCAATCGCCCAATTCGAAACCAGCGCAGAGCGGTAATTCGTAAACTTCAACGCATCACGAACCGTCATCGCAGGCAGGTCGCTCTTACCCGCAGCGCCGCCGGATGCAGCAGGCTTAGCCGCCTTACCGGATGCGCCAGCCTGGGCGGGGGAGTCTGCCGCCGACGGCAACACCCCGGTGCCCTTACCCTCCGCCAGCGCCGCCGCCTCCATAATCGCGTCGCGCTCCGCCTCCAGCGCCGCCTGCGACGGCATCAAGAACCACACAATCAGGCCCGCCGCCAGCAGCGAAAAACCGTACACAATGAACGGCGCACGCATACCAAACGGCGCCAGCGCGCTCGCAATCACCGGGCCCAGCAGGTTACCCAGCAGGAACGCCGTCGCATAGTAGCCCGAAATACGGCCGCGCATATGAGCCGGGGACAGGCGCACCAGCAGACCCATCGCAGAAACCGTGAACATGACCGAGCCGATACCCGCCACCGCACGCGAAGCCAGCAGCACCCAATAATCCCAAGCGAACGCAATCATAAACGACGTCACCGACACAATCAGCATGCCAATCGTGTACACCGGACGCTCACCCCAACGGGTAATCAGCTGACCCGCCGACGGCGCAAAAATCAGGCGCGTAATCGCCAACGCAGAAACCACCATCGTCGCCATAGTGACCGTGGCATTAAAATTCTGTGCATAATTCGGTAGCACCGGCGCCACCAAACCAAAACCCACCGCAATCATGAACGACGCAACAATCAGAACCTTCAAACCGGTCGGCACACGGTTCGGGTCAATCGTGCGCGGGTCAAAAACAGGCGGTGTTTTGGCAGGGTTCCTCATGTTCATCCTCGAAATCGTGCGGTGCCGTGCAGCAGCCGCGGGCCCCACCCGCAACCGCCCATCATGTGTTCGGCTAAAAAAGTTAACAGTGTCCAGTCTACTCCGCCGACAGCCGGGCATGCGCGTAATCTCGACCAGCCAAACCGCCCAAACCGGTAAGCTAGTAGTGTGAATGAAACGATGATGATAATCTGCGCAATCGTGCTGGGTGTACTGGTGATCGCCGGTATACTTTTCGCCGTTCTGCGCCGACCCAAGAAGACCGCGAACCTGCAGTCTTTGCGTCAGGAGGCGGCAGAAGCCTCCGGCGGATCGGCGGAAAAACCCGAAAGCTCGGCACCTCGCGCTATTGAACTTGATATGCCCGACCCGTCCGCGGGTCGCCTGGTGCGCCTGCGTGCCCGCCTGGCACGCTCCAACAACATGCTCGGCAAGGGCCTGCTGGCTCTGCTCTCCCGCGACCGCATCGACCAGGACGTCTGGGACGAAGTGGAAGAAACCCTGCTGCTCGCCGACCTCGGTTCTGAGCCGACCACTCGCCTGGTGGATGCGCTGCAGCAGCGCGTGCGCGTTGAGGGCACGAGCAACCCCGCCGCCGTGAAGAAGATGCTCCGCGAAGAGCTCGTGAAGATTGTTCGCCCCGACATGGACCGCGAGCTGAAGACCGCCGGCAGCGACGGCAACCCCGGCGTGGTGCTGGTCGTTGGCGTGAACGGCGTCGGTAAGACCTCGACCGTCGGCAAGATTGCCCGCGTGATGGTCGCTGACGGTCAGACCCTGCTCCTGGGCGCCGCGGATACGTTCCGTGCGGCCGCCTCTGAGCAGCTGACCACCTGGGGTGACCGCGTGGGCGTGAAGACCGTGCGTTCCGAGAAGGAAGGCGCCGACCCCGCATCCGTAGCGTTTGATGCCGTGAAGGCTGGCAAGGAGCAGGGCGTTGACACCGTGCTCGTGGACACCGCGGGCCGCCTGCAGAACAAGTCCGGTCTGATGGATCAGCTCGGCAAGATCAAGCGCGTTATCGAGAAGGAAGCGCCGGTCACCGAGGTTCTGCTCGTAATTGATGCGACCACCGGCCAGAACGGTATGGTTCAGGCGAAGGTCTTCGGCGATATCGTGGATGTCACCGGTATCGTGCTGACCAAGCTCGACGGCACCGCAAAGGGCGGCATCGTGGTCGCTATCCAGGAGGAGCTCGGCGTTCCCGTCAAGCTCATCGGCCTGGGTGAAGGCCCGGACGACCTGGCACCGTTCGACCCGGAAGCATTCGTGGACGCGTTGCTGGACTAACATCCTCAGCCTCTGCGCCGAGAAGCCACATGTGTTGTGAACACATGTGGCTTCTCGCGGTTAATGGGCGGGTAATGACGACGGGCAGTACACGATTCGAGGCTCTGGGATATTCTGAAATTAGAAGATGCGCCGACCCTTCAAACGGTCCCGAGCATCGCACACCATACAACCCAATTCACCCCGAACCTCGGCGAAGGAGCCACCATGGCAGCCACCAACC
>CALGXU010000041.1 GCA_937935205.1 uncultured Rothia sp. | reverse complement strand
GGGCACGTAGTTCTCGGGCAGACCGCCCAGGATGCGCTCGGTGCCGTCCGGGTTGTAGTACGGGTTGGAGAGGTAGTGCATGATCTGCTCGGTGTAACGCTGCTCGTCGGTGAGCGTCAGGGCGCGCAGATCAAAGTCGCGGCGGAACACGCGGCCGGGGCGGTACCCGTATTCGTAGGACCAGATGGTCGCGAACAGGGCGAATTCGTTGGCGCTGGCGTTCAGCGCCTGGGCGAGGGACTCAGGGCTGAGGGTCAGACCGCAATTGCTCAGGACGGATACTCGCCCCAGGTCGGTATCGAATGCGCCGGAGTGGTGCAGGTCGTTAATGTTCGAGTAGTTCGAGCGGTAGTAGGGGCCGTACAGGTCGGTGAAGACGTACACGCCGTAGCGGCGCATCAGGATGAGGCGCACGAGGGGACTGAGACCCTCGGGTGCTTCGCCGTGAAGGTAGGCGGATTCGTTGAGGTAGGGTGATTCTTGCAGGTAGGGGGATGCGTCGTAGGGAGTGGTCACGGGTCGTCCTTTCCGTTGGTCTCACCCGACTGTCACCGTCGGTGGTGTGTCTATGTTCTTATCGTAGCGGCGTAGGCGCGGGTTGTCGCTGGGTTTGGTCATCGGCGACCTGCGGGGGGCGTTTAGCTAATGAGCCCGGGTTCTTGGGTGGCGCCCAGTTCATGAGTGGTGCCCGGTCTATGCGGGGCGGACGTTAAAAGAAAAATGGCGGGAAGCGAAGAATCCGACAAATATAAGAAAAAGATATTTCAGAAAGTAGGACTCTTCATGATCCGCCATTACCTATAGAGTACTCCCGCCCCGCGAGGGTGGTCAAGCCGTTTCGTCACCGAAGCATGCTCGACCGAAGCATACTAGGGGGGGTTCTACTAGGGGGTTTCCACCCGCCGGTGAGGCTCTAGCTAAGGGGCAAGTAGCCTCACCGGCAGGTAGGTTTTTCGGATTAGGACTCCCCGAGCAGGGCGAGCGCGGCCTCGCGGGCGGCAAGCGCCTCCTCAGTCACACGCGGGGTCACCGCAGCCAGGGCGCGCAGACTCTTCGCCAGCACCGTGGAGCCCTTCATTTTCGGTTCCAGCTCGGCGGGAATCTCAACCGGCGTACCGTACAGTTCGGCAAGCTCCACGGCAAGCTTCACAAGTGACGCACCCTGACCCACCTGCGGAGCCAACGGAAGGATCCGGCGCACCGTCTGGAAGACAGACCACCCCGCCAAGGGGCTCAGCGAAGCGGCATCGTTCAACGTCTGCACCAGGCGATTCATTCCGAACCAGCCGTGCTCCAGGAGGTACCCGAGCTCGCTGGCAAAAAGGTGCGCATCCCAGTTGCCGCGGTCTATGAGGAACGCAATAGTCTCCGCCGTCAACGCGCGGCGCTCCGGGGCGTACACTACAGAAGCCCACGCCAGGAAGTTATACGACGGCACCCCCAGAACACGCTCCGCCGCACCGAGCGCCTGCAGAACCTCCTCAAAACCGTGAAGACGAGAGAACTGATACACGCTCAGCAGCGGCTTATACTGCGCCGCTACAAGGTCCGGGTTGTGGCGCATCGCCCAGGCGTACCAGCCGCATACTAGGGCAACAGACGGCACCTCGGTATGTTCCAGGGAACGCCCCGGATACTCCGCGCAGGCACCAGCCACCGCGTATGCCGCCGCCGTGAACGTGCTCCGCTCCGTGGCTGGTTCCTCCCCCGGCACCTGCCACAGCTCATAGGTGGACTCATTCACCTCATACTCGCCGTGCAGAACCTTCGGAAACGCCTCACGGTACGACTTGAAACGAATCACCGTGCGCTCAAAAGAACGCTCCACCGCAGGCAGCGGCTCAGCCAGCAGAGGCGCAAAGCCCTGCCCAGCCGCGCCCTCACTACTATAGGGCTGATCCCCGAACGCAACACGAAGCTGCTCGTGGAATAGCGCCGTGGGCGACCGGTACGCCCAATATTCGCTACCCTTGCGCGGGTACCCCTTGAAATGAAAATCAGCATCCTGAAAACGGCCCGTGTGCTCGGTGAGTGCTGCCTGCGGGTCAGGGTCTGCGGCGTGCACATGCTGGACCAGCAACCGGTACGCCAGATACCGCAATTGGTCGCGACCATCATGCCAGGCACGGCTCAGGTAGCGGCGCAGATGCTTCTGAAAAGCGGGACTGAACTCAATGATTCGCCCCTCCTGATGCGCCCGGTGCAGGTAGCTCAGCAGTACCGGGATGCGGCGGACAGATTGCTCCCTCTCATTGAGGTGGTAGAGGGTGAACAGTAGCTCTTCGCAATCGCGGTCGTCGAGAATAACATCCCGGGTAGCTTCGGAGGCGCGCCCAGCCTGGGGCGCCGCGTTGAGGGCGGCGTTCAGCTCAGAGGCTGAGAGCCCAAGGGCAGGGACATCCGGAATCTGCACACTACGGGGCGGCTGATTCGGGGCATGCTGGGTGGAGGCGGGCTGAATCGAGCTAGGCTGTGCTGGCGCAGTACCGAGGCACAACTTCCAGGCGCGGTCCTTGAGCTCCAGAGGAAGAACCTCCACAGCATCCTGCGCATAGCCAGAGACCTCAGCAGCACACCCCGGAACCGCACGAACACACAACTCAAGCACCTTCAAACCGGCAACCATCAGCTTCTTCTCACGCCGGAACAGCAACTGCGCGGCGGCAGGTAGCGCCTCCGCCACCAGGGTTTGAAGCTCACCAGCAGTCAGCGGCACCTGACCGGCGGGGGCAGAACCGCCAGACGGCGCGCAGACCTGCAGAATGCTCTGTAGCATCTGCGCACCCACAGCAGCCGTGGTCGCCACCGGCGAAGCCAACAACGCCGGAATCAGCGCCCCGAGCCGAGCATAGGATTGCGCCTGACCCGCCAAAGCCTGCTTACGTTCAGCACCGCGCAGCCCCTTCGGGACCGCCGTCAGAGCCTCAAAGGCACGCGAGAAAACGCGGGCGTTCTGCGGCGCATAATCACGTAGCAACGCCTGAACGCACTCCTGCTCAATCCGGGCGCGATACTGCGGAAAATGCTCCGCCAAATACACGAGGAAATCATGACCGCAGATGGTCAGCTGCGCATCATAAATAAACCAGATCGCTAGACCATTCGAGGGCAAGGCACCCTCCACGGTAAACAGCGCCCAGACTTTTTCCCAGTGTTCCGGGTGCTCCCTGAAAAAATCGGCAATCGCCTCATCATCCATAGAGCGCATGGAACGCCCCGGCACTACGCGCCACAGGAAA
>CALGXU010000040.1 GCA_937935205.1 uncultured Rothia sp. | reverse complement strand
TGAATCTCCCGTCTACCGCAGGCTCGGCAACTCCGGCCTCGTCGTACCCAGCGTCGGCATCGGCTGCAACAACCTCGGCCGCCCCGGCACCCCCACCCGCACCCAAGAAGGCACCAACGAAGTCATCGCCGCCGCAGTCGACGCCGGCATCAGCTTCTTCGACATCGCCGACCTCTACGGTGCCGAGCCCGGACTCTCCGAAACCATGTTCGGCACCGCCCTCACCCAGCTCGGCCTCGACCGCGACGAACTGACCATCGTCACCAAATTCGGTCTGCCCGTCGGCGACCTCAACGGCAACGACCGCAACGCCCGCGGATCCCGCCGCTACATCATGCGCGCCGTCGAAGGGTCCCTCCGTCGCCTCGGCACCGACTACATCGACCTGTACTTCTACCACAGCCCCGACCCCAACACCCCCATCGAAGAAACCCTCAGCGCCCTCGACCAGCTCGTACGCGACGGCAAGGTCCGCTACCTGGGCCACTCCAACTTCTCCGGCTGGCAGCTCGCCCACGCCGAACACTGCGCCCACGAACTCGGCACCGAACGGTTCATCGCCGCAGAAAACCACTACAACCTGCTCGACCGCCGCGCAGAACTCGAAATCCTGCCCGCCGCACAGCACTTCGGCATGGGTGTGCTGCCGTACTTCCCGCTCGCTAACGGCCTGCTGACCGGCAAGTACCGCCGCGACAACATTCCCGCCGGTTCGCGCCTGTCCCACTCCAAGAAGAACGTGCTCGACGCCGCCAACTGGGACCAGCTCGAAGCCTTCCACAGCTTCTGCACCGAACGCGGCATCACCGAGGTGCAGGCGGCGTTCTCCTGGCTCGCACAGCAGTCGCCGGTCACCTCCGTTATTGCCGGTGCGACCAGCGCCGACCAGGTACGCGCCAACGCACAGGCCGCCTGCCTGCGCTTTGACGCTGAGGACCTCGCCGCCCTGGACGCCATCTTCCCGGCACCCGAGAAGATCGCGCTGTTCTAAACTCGGGCTCCCTCTCAAAGGGGCACTCAACCGGTCGTAACTGGCGGCTGTAAAATACGCTGAAAAATGTCCGCGGTGAGAAATAAATATCACCCGCCGAATGTTTTCGCTAGGATTAGGTGAGGTGCGTCTAACCTGACGCACCTCACCTAGCCCACTGACAGTGCTGAAGAACCACCAATGTCGGTGTAATCTCACCTACCCCCTCGGCATCAAAGGACACCATGAGCGCACAGAGCACCGCCTCCACCCTGCCCCCGCTGGGCACCGGGAAGCACAGCCAATACCTCGGCATCATTGCACTCATCGCCACCTTCGGCGGTCTGCTCTTCGGCTACGACACCGGAGTGATTAACGGCGCGCTCGAACCCATGAGCCGCGAACTCGGCATGGACTCCACCGCCCAAGGCTGGGTCACCGGATCGCTCGCCTTCGCGGCGGCTATTGGCGCGCTCACATGCGGTCGTATCTCCGACCGGTACGGCCGCCGAACCACCATCATTGGACTGTCCACCATCTTCTTCATTGGTGCCCTGGCGTGCGTCTTCGCACCCAACGTCGCCGTGCTCATCACCGGACGAACCCTGCTCGGCCTGGCGGTCGGTGGCGCCTCCGCCGTGGTACCCGTATTCCTCGCAGAGCTCGCACCCTACGAAATTCGCGGCTCCCTCTCCGGCCGCAACGAACTCATGGTCGTGGGCGGTCAGCTTGCCGCGTTCATCGTGAACGCCCTTATCGGCAACCTGTGGGGCGAACACGACGGCGTGTGGCGCTGGATGTTCGCCATCTGCACCCTGCCCGCCATCGGCCTGTTCGTCGGCATGCTGCGTGTGCCCGAGTCGCCGCGCTGGCTGCTGCGCGTCGGCAAGCGTGAGCAGGCACTTGAGGTGATGAAGCGCATCCGCTCCGCCGAACGTGCCGAAGCTGAGATCGCCGACATTGAACGCACCCTGCAGGCGGAGGCGGCAACCTCCCAGAACAACGCGGCAGGCAAGGAAAGCGTGGGCGTGCGCGGCTGGTTCGTGCGCATCCTGCTCGTCGGTATTCTGGTTGGCGCAGGTCAGCAGCTGACCGGCATCAACTCGATCATGTACTACGGCATTAAGGTGCTCAAGGAAGCCGGTTTCAGCGAATCCGCGGCGCTCATTGCGAACATTGCGCCGGGTACGATTGCGGTGCTTGGTTCCATCCTGTCGCTGCGCCTGATGGAGCGTGTACCGCGCCGCGTCATGGTCATTACCGGCTATAGTTCGACCGCGTTTTTCCACGTGCTGATTGCGGGCGCATCCATGCTACTGCCCGCCGATAATGCGGCGCGTCCCTGGATTCTGCTGGTGCTCATCGTCTGCTTTGTGGGCGCGATGCAGACCTGCCTGAACGTGTCGACGTGGGTAATTATGAGTGAGCTGTTCCCGCTGCGTGTACGTGCGGCGGGTATGGGCATTTCGGCGTTTAGCGGCTGGATGATGAACGGTGCGCTGTCGCTGGCGTTCCCCGTGATTCTGGGTGCGGTCGGTCTGACCGGCTCCTTCATTGGCTTTGCCGTGGTGAACGTGGTTATTGCGCTGCTGATGTTCCGCAACCTGCCGGAGACTCGCGGCGTGAGCCTGGAGCAGGTGGAGCGCGGCGTGATGGACGGCAGCATCTACCCCTCCGCAGGCAAACGCTAGATTTGGCGGGTTTTAGGCAAGAATGAGGCGGGCGGCCCCTCCCCGGTGGAGGTGCTGCCCGCCTTGCAATATGCGTTGAAAGACTAGTCTGCAGGGTTCTCTGCGAGGAACTCGTCGAGGCCGATGCGGTAACCGTCATCTTCGGCGCGTGCCTTGCGAAGAGCCTCAATGTCGAGGAGCTCTTCGTACTCTTCCAGCAGCTTCAAATCTTCGTAGGAGATGAGCGCGGCAACAGTCTTACCGTTGCGGCTGATGAGGGGACGTTCGCCGGAGAACACGGCTTCGTTGACTTTGGTTCCGAGGTTGTCGCGGAGTTCTTTAAGAGTCGTGACATTGGAACGAGTCCGGTGAGTGGTGACAGTCATGACTGGTTCCTTTCTGGGGTTTGTCCGTTAGCTCCGAGGATAGTTCCTGTGTAGGTTCTAT
>CALGXU010000039.1 GCA_937935205.1 uncultured Rothia sp. | reverse complement strand
GCAGTGGACCGCTTTCGGTAGCCTGCTCGGGTACCTGGGCGAGCGCCGCTTCGCCAAGCCTCGCACCTCCAGGTAATCACCAGACAAAAGCTCATACGAAAAGCCCCCGCGCCGGAAGAAATATCCAGCACGGGGGCTTCTCACGCCCACTTACGGGGCGAAAACTATAGAAGTGAACTACTGAATAATGAAGTTCACCGGAGCCGAGCTCACACCATTGACGGTAGCCGAAGCCCAGTAGGAACCCTTCTGAGCGGTCGAAGCGGAAGAGCAACCCAGAACGTTGATCTTACGGTCCCACGCCAGATCGGTTGCGCCCTCGGCACCTGCGGCTACCTCAGACTTCTGAACGGCGGTCGCCGCGCACAGGCTGCGGGTGTACACCTGAGCCGAGCCAGAGGTGATGTTCAGGTCCACGCCGGTGTTCGCACCCTCGCCGCCCACAGCGCAGGGGGTCTTCGAGGAGTTCGTGTAGGTCACGTGGAAGGACACCTGCTCACCGGCCGCGAAGACACGCTTCGCGGGGGTGACGGTCACCTTCAGGTCGTTCGCGGTACACGCCGCAACAGCAGCCGCAGTAGTCACGCTCGGAGTCGGTGCGGGGGCAGTCGGGGTCGCCGCGGGAGTAGTTGCCGCAGGGGTTGCCGCGGCGGTAGTCACGCTTGCAGTGGGTGCCGCAGAAGCGGTCACCGAGGGGGTTGCCGAAGCACTAGCCGACACAGACGCAGAGGCAGTCGCGCTAGCGGACGGGGTAGCCGAAGCAGTTTCGGAGGGGCGAGCACTGAAGCTCTGGAAGGGCGCACCGGAAGGCGTCGCAGTGGAGGCTACGGTAGCGTCCTTCTTGCCGTTAATCATGCCGACCATGGAGGTCACGCCGGCAACCAGTAGCAAAATAATAGCGAGCAGAGCAATGACCGCCACGATACGACGACGGCGGTACACTTCGGGAGGCAGAACGGGACCATTTTCAGACATACCCTTAAGGATACCGGGTTTAACCCTGAGATTCACAGTGAACTCTGTTCATGCGGTTTTGGGAATATATGCCCTGTGGCGTAGGCTTTTCGGATGACCTCAGAGCCCAAACGCACCGCACGCACGCGCCTCGAACCCACCCTGCCCGAAGGCACAAATATCGAGGCGCTCCACGACCGAATCAACCGGTGGTTCCTCGACCAGGCACGCGATTTGCCGTGGCGTCGCAACGAGTGCACCCCCTGGGGCGTGATGGTCAGCGAGTTCATGCTGCAGCAGACCCCCGTCAAGCGCGTGCTGCCCGTGTGGGAGGAGTGGATGCGCCGCTGGCCCACCCCCGCCGACCTTGCCGCAGAGCCCGCCTCGGAGGCGGTGCGCGCCTGGGGCCGCCTGGGTTACCCGCGCCGTGCGCAGCGTCTGCACGGTGCCGCTGTGGCGATTGTGGAGCAGCACGGCGGCGAGGTTCCCGCCAACTACGAGGCGCTACTGGCTCTACCGGGCGTGGGCTCCTACACGGCGGCGGCAATCAGCGTGTTCGCGTTCGGTCTGCGCGCCACGGTGATTGATACGAATATCCGCCGCGTGCATGCGCGTGCCGTCTCTGGCAAGGCGCTACCCTCTCGTTCGTTGACGGCGGCTGAGACTCGCCTAGCGGAGGCGCTCATGCCTGCCGACACCCCCACCTCCTGCCTGTGGAATGCGGCGACCATGGAGCTGGGCGCGCTCGTGTGCACCGCAAAGTCCCCGAGCTGTCAGCTGTGCCCGGTGGAGAATCTGTGCGTCTGGGTTGCGGCGGGCAAGCCGGAGGCGGACTACACCCCCAAGGGTCAGAGCTGGCACGGCACGGACCGTCAGGTGCGCGGGGCGGTCATGGCGGTGCTGCGTGCGGCGCATGAGCCGGTAGATCGCGGCCTCATCCTGGGTGCGGGTGTAGCCTCGGGCAGCGACACGGCATCACCCGCTACAGCTTCTTCACCCGATTTGGCGTTCCCCGCGGATGCACCCGCCGCGGTGCACCGCCCGCTCAAGGCACTGTACGCACTCTCCCCCGCCGCCGAGCAGCTGCAGCGCTGCTATGCGGGGCTGCTGGCGGACTCTCTGGCGCGTGAAGTCACGCGGGGTGATGCAGTGCTCGTCTCGCTCTAGTACTCGCCGCAGAGAGGCTTCTGGAGCCTATAGAAGACAGAAAACGCCTGTGGGGCGGTACCAGAATAATCCGGTACCGCCCCACAGGCGTTTAGAGCTTAGCTTTTGAGAGCCTAGTCGTTACCCTGAACATCAACAGCAGGTGCTTCAGTTGCAGGTGCCTCGGTTGCCTCAGCAACAGGTGCCTCAGCGGCGTCCTCGTTCAGCTCCTGCACCGAGTCCAGAGCCAGCTCCTTCATCGGCTGAGAAGAGAAGACAAACTTCGCCAAGTCGCCTTCACCCTCAACGTCCACGGTAATCTTCTCACCGGGCTTGATGTCGCCGAAGAGGATCTTCTCGGACAGGGCGTCCTCAATGTTGCGCTGCATCTCGCGGCGCAGCGGGCGGGCACCCATGGACGGGTCGTAGCCCTTAGCCGCCATGAGAACCTTCGCGGCGTTGGTCAGCTCAATGGACATATCCTGCTCCGCCAGGCGCTTAGCCAGGCGACCCACGAACAGGTCCACAATCTGCAGAATCTCAGACTCGGAGAGCTGCGGGAAGACGATAATGTCATCCACACGGTTGAGGAACTCGGGGCGGAAGTGCTCCTTGAGGTTCTCCATCACGCGTGCCTGCATGCGCTCGTAGTCAGCTGCGGTGTCATCCATCGCCTGGAAACCAACCGGGATGCGGCGGTTCACATCGCGCGAGCCCAGGTTGGTGGTCATGATGATGACGGTGTTCTTGAAGTCCACCACGCGACCCTGCGAGTCGGTCAGGCGACCGTCTTCCAGGATCTGCAGCAGCGAGTTGAACAGGTCGGCGTGAGCCTTCTCCACCTCGTCGAACAGGACCACGGAGAAGGGCTTGCGGCGGACCTTCTCGGTCAGCTGGCCGCCCTCATCGTAGCCAACGTAGCCGGGAGGCGCACCGAACAGACGGGAGACGGTGTGCTTCTCCTGGTACTCGGACATATCCAGGGTGATGAGCGAATCCTCATCGCCGAACAGGAACTCCGCCAGAGCCTTGGCAAGCTCGGTCTTACCCACACCGGTCGGGCCGGCGAAGATGAACGAACCACCGGGGCGGCGCGGGTCCTTCAGACCTGCGCGGGTACGGCGGATAGCACGGGACAGTGCCGCAATAGCGTGCTCCTGGCCGATAACGCGCTTGTGGAGCTCCTGCTCCATGGTCAGCAGGCGGCTGGACTCTTCCTCGGTGATCTTGTAGACCGGAACACCGGTGGAAGCGGCCAGAACCTCAGAAATAACCTCGGGGGTCACGGTGCCGAATGCGTCGCCGCCTTCGCGCCATGCCTTCTCGGCTTCTTCCTTCTCAGCCAGGACTTTCTGCTCCTGATCACGCAGGCCTGCAGCCTTCTCGTAATCCTGGGAGTTGATGGCGTCTTCCTTCTGCTGGCGCAGCTTGGCGGCCTTCTCGTCGAGCAGCTTGATTTCCGGCGGTGCGGTCATGCGCTTGATGCGCAGGCGTGCGCCCGCCTCATCAATCAGGTCGACAGCCTTATCCGGCAGGAAGCGGTCAGAGATGTAGCGTGCCGCAAGGTTTACGGCGGTCTCGATAGCCTCGTCGGTAATGGTGACGCGGTGGTGTGCCTCGTACTTATCGCGCACACCCTTGAGGATCTGCACCGCGAGCTCCTGAGAGGGCTCATCAACCTGAATCGGCTGGAAGCGGCGCTCCAGGGCGGCGTCCTTCTCAATGTGCTTGCGGTACTCGTCCAGGGTGGTTGCACCGATGGTCTGCAGTTCACCTCGAGCCAGCATGGGCTTGAGGATGGAGGCAGCGTCAATCGCGCCCTCAGCGGCACCTGCACCAACGAGGGTGTGGATCTCGTCAATGAACAGGATGATGTCGCCGCGGGAGCGGATTTCCTTCAGAACCTTCTTCAGGCGCTCTTCGAAGTCACCGCGGTAGCGCGAACCTGCGACCAGGGAGCCCAGGTCCAGGGTGTACAGGTGCTTGTCCTTGAGGGTCTCGGGGACGTCACCGTGCACGATAGCCTGTGCCAGGCCCTCCACGACGGCGGTCTTACCGACGCCGGGCTCACCAATCAGAACGGGGTTGTTCTTGGTACGGCGGGAGAGGACCTGCATGACGCGTTCCATCTCCTTGTGGCGGCCGATGACCGGGTCCAGCTCGCCCTCACGTGCTGCTGCGGTGAGGTTGCGGCCGAACTGATCCAGGATGGTCGAACCCGCGGGAGTGCCTTCGCGAGAGTTACCCGCACCCACGCCGGCGGTTTCCTTTTCACCGGAGTTGTTGCCGGGGTAGCCAGAAATCAGGTCCATAACAGCCTGGCGCACGGCTGCGGGCTCAGCGCCCAGCTTGACCAGCACCTGGTTTGCCACGCCCTCGTTGGCACGAACCATGCCCAGCAGGATGTGTTCGGTGCCGATGTAGCCGTGGTTCAGCTGAATAGCCTCGCGCATGGATAGTTCGAGAACCTTCTTCGCGCGCGGGGTGAAGGGGATGTGGCCGTTAGGCGCCTGGGGGCCGGGGCCGACGATGTCCTGAACCTGTTCACGTACTGCGTTCAGGGTAACGCCCAATGATTCCAGGGCGCGAGCACCGATGCCTTCGCCCTCGTGAATCAGACCGAGCAGCAGGTGTTCGGTACCGATGTAGTTGTGGTTGAGCATGCGTGCCTCTTCCTGGGCAAGCACCACAACGCGCCGAGCTCGATCGGTAAAGCGTTCAAACATTTACGCACTCCTTGCATTTTCCTATTGATACAAGAGTACGTTGAGCGCGGCTGAAAGGGCGGCCTGATGGGCGTCTGTTCGCCATCAAGGGAACAGATGAGCTGTTCGAGGCGTTTGAGGCGCGGTTTAGGTGCGGTTTCGGGGCTTCTGGCGGGGAGGTGCTGCAGGTGGGTTCTGAGGGGCCGCGGCGTCGATACGAGGGGTTGCGGAAGAGGGGAACACACAAGAACCAACATAGAACCACATCAGAATCGCGTGTTTTTTGCACGCCTGTGGAATATATTGCAGAAATTTTTAAAAATTTATATGTTTGCGTGAGAAATTTCAATAATTCGCAAAAAATATTTTCCGGATAGCACGGCGCTTATTTCCCAGATAATTCCCGCATCATTTCGGCGCCCCCTCAAGAGATAATCTGTACGTTCCGAATACGTTCCGAAAGTGCCACCGAAGATGCAGGGCCCCTAATTATTTCGAAAATTCCAGTCGGTGCATTCCAACCTCTTCGATGGAATACTCGACTCAGCAGCCGCGTGAATATCCGTGAATATCGCAGCGCATATCCCCCGCTTTGAAGAGATTAATGCGCCATTACCTTTACTGTTCCTGCCAATGCATGAAATCTAAATGGGGACCCAGAACTCGACACCAGATTGCGCCTTCCGATTCCCTGCCCTTCCTTCCGAATAATTCAGGAGCAGGCATCAGCAAAGGACCAATATGTTTTACATGTAAATAGTTAATTGGGTTGGGCGGCATAAAAACACCCCCGGCAGAT
>CALGXU010000038.1 GCA_937935205.1 uncultured Rothia sp. | reverse complement strand
CGATGCGCACCGGTCACCATCACCGAGCCGGTCGGCTCCGGCATCGAACGGCGGTTGATCTCTCGGGCGCACTCGGCGCGCAAGCCCACCCCTGCGGCACGATGAATCGCGTTATCAATACAACGATGCTGCGGTACAAAACAGCCCAGCAGATTCGAGTTCGCCGCATTCACAATGCCGTCAACCTGCAGGCGGGTAATATCCCCACGCCACAGGTACATTCCCTCATACTCACCCTCGGCAGCCGTAGCATCAGCCAAGCCAGCCAGCGGCGGAAGCATCGGCTCATACTCGACGAACGCCGCCTCCTCCAGGGCGAGAAGCTCCTCCCCTGCTTCGGCGGGTACACGCACCGCATTGAGGGAGCCAATCAGCGTCCACAACTGGTGCGGATCATCAGGCAGAGTGGGCAACACCCGGCCAGTATTCTGCGCATACTCTTCCGCAAGAGCGAGAGCGTAGTCTTTGAGGGCGCTCACGATACCGTCTCCTCATCCTGCGGCTCAGTCCCGTACGATTCGGTCCGCTTCAGCAAATCTCGAAGAACCTGATGTGCATCTTCTGCGAAGGACACAGTCTTCTCGCGGTTCTCTTCGGTCGCTTGAGGGTAGTCTCGGTTCAGACGCACCAAAGTCGCAGTATCGAGCACATGCGTAATCCGTTCGAAAGGAAAACGAATCCAGGTCGGGGTCATAAAACCAACCCCAAGCTCCAGAAGAAGAACCTTCTTACCGGGCATAGACTGCAGAACCTCTTCCCACCGCTTCTCCTGACGCTGGCGAGCAGGAGGATTTACGAAGGAGCCGTCAATGCGCAGGTGAGTAGTCAGGGGCGCACCGCATCGCGGGCACATTGGTACCAGCTCCGAAGGGATGCGCAGGTTTTCATCAGTATGCGCCACCATAGCCCGAACCATTTCTTCGTTGTCGTAGACCTCCTGAGTGCAGGGGCGAGAGCACTGAAAGACCCCGTAGTTACCCTGTTGCTCAAAGATGCGTTCAGGATCAAAACCCGACTTTTCAAAGAGAGAATCAACATTGGTGGTCACGATGAAGTATTCCTTATCTGCCACCAATTCACGCAACTGCTCATACAGGGGAAGACTGCCAGTTTCGTAACGGTTGAAAAGGATGTGCCGAGCCCAGTAGCCCCACTTCTCTTCAAGGGATGCGAAGGGGTAGAAACCAGCCGAGTACATATCGGTCATGCCGTATTTCTGGATGTACGGGGCGAAGTTGTTTGTAAAACGCTCACCGCTGTAGACGTGACCTGCCGCCGTTGAGAATCCAGAACCGCCACCAATGACGATGAGGTCTGCTTCTTGAATAGCCTTGGCGGCACGTTCAATGGACTGGAAGTAGGCAGAATCAGCCGACGTTCCGCGCACATTCTGCTGGGTATTCGGGTTGGATAAGGTAGTCATTCTTCCTCCTGACGGGACGTTCCAATCATTACTATCTTTTAGAAACTTAGTGATATGCAGATAGTAAACGAGGGTCCCATAGTCACTTCAACGTAACTACAGGACCCTCAAAAGGTGATTTGCCCCACCGGTAGATCGCATATGTTTAGAAGCTCGGCTCATCATGCGTGTGCTGAGCAATGTAGCGGCGAGTGTACGAACGCAGGGCACGCTCAGCATCCAGGCCGTTACGCTGTGCACGGCTCACCAACGCAAAGAGCAGCTCGCCGAACTCCTCCTCAGTGTGCATATAGCGCAGATCGTCCTCCATGCTCGTAGGCTCCGGCGGCAAGATAATACCCGCCTTACGTGCCTTTACAGCAGTCTTCTCAGCCATAGCGAGCGCCGGCAGGTGCGGCGGAATACCGTCCAGCGCGCCACGGTCGCTCTTCTCCTTCTTCTTCAACGCATCCCACGCCGCCTGCTGCTCAGCTGCGGTGCGGGGCGCCTCCGAAGAGCCCTCAGACTCAGCCGCGAACACATCCGGGTGGCGCGAACGAAGCTTCTGCACCAGGCCCTCAACCACCTGCACAATATCAAAGCCCTGCGGGTTTGCCGCAGCAATATCGGAGTGGAACACCACCTGCAGCAGCACGTCGCCCAGTTCCTCACGTAGCAGCGGCATATTCGGCTCGCCGCCGGTTTCTACAGCTTCGACAACCTCGTAGGCTTCCTCCACTAGGTAGCGGATGAGGGAGGCGTGAGTCTGCTCAGCATCCCACGGGCAACCGCCCGGTGCGCGTAGCAACGCCATGGTTTCCACCAGGGTGCCAAAGGCCTCAGCCGCACGGGCGGCAGTGTCCTGAACGTTCTGCGCTACAGAAGCCTCGGGAGTATTAGGGGTATCAGTCATAGAAATCTTCCTCATCGAAAAAATGACAAACATAGCACGCCGCGCCGACCCCCACACGGGGAGCCGGCGCGGCGCACCTTACAGGTTTAGAGGTTCCAGTGCGAAAGCGCGCTCGTCATATGAGCCGGGATCTTCGAACCCAGACGCGGGAACATGCGCAGCTCCTCAACGTAACGCTCAGCATCCAGCGGACGCGGGTAGGTGACAAACGCCTGCTCATTCGCATAATCGAATGCCGCCTGGACCGGTACGCCCGGGGTGAAGGTCAGGCTCATAGCCAGCGGCGAGCCCTCGCCCTCGCTGTACGAGTCGGTCTTCAACGCCGGGATGTCCAGCAGAGTTTCGGGGATCAGCTCGAAGGTGCGGACCTGCTCCCAGAAGCCGTTGCGGCGCACGTGGGTCAGGGCGTCGTAGTACGAGCCGAGGGCACGGACACGAATCAGCACGGTGGTTGCGTCCTTTGCGGTGCCATTCTCGCCGAAGAGGTGCTCGACGACCGGCGCCAGACGCTGAGCAACCTGAGCCTCAGTCAGCACCAGGTTACCGGATGCCAGCTGAGTCTCCGAGGGAACCAGCGGGCTCTGCACCGCCGCGGAGGGGGTGTCCGGCTCAGCCACGATGGTGGGCAGCTGGTTGAGCTCGCTCAGCGCGGATGCCGAGATGCTGGAGGAAAGGCCTGCGGGTGCGGTCTCCGGCAGAGTTGCGGGGGCCGCCTCTACTGAGGGAGCCTCAGCAATCTTGGCTGCGGGGGTCACCTCAACGGTCTTGAGCTCAGCAACCTTCTCGGCAGGCTCTTCCTGAGCGCCGGTAGCCTTTACCTCGGTAGCCTTCGCAGCGGCGCCGGCGGTACCCACTGCGGCAGCTGCGGCAAGAGCACCAGCCAGACCGGGAGCCACAGATGCGCTCTCAGCGGCAGGCTCAACGTCTTCAAGGGCAGGTTCCTCAGCGTGCGCTTCAGCGGAAGCGGCGGAGGCCTCATGCTCGGACAGCAGTTCAGCATCGTCCAGGAACGCGGGCAAGGCGGGCTCTTCGGCCTGCTCTGCGGTCGGCTCTTCTGCTGCTTCTTCGACGGGCTGGGTGCGGTCCAGGGTGAAGGACTCAGCAACCACGGGGGCCGCAGCCTTCTGTTCCTCGGCAGCCGAAACTTCCTCAGCGTCCAGCTTCTTCTGAGCGTTGGCAACGATGGCAGCCAGGGCGGCTTCCATATCTTCGCCAGACTCATCAGGCTCCTGGGCAGAGGTATCAGAAATCTCAGATGCTTCGACGGTGAGCTCTTCAGCCTGCTCAGTTTCGGACTCTACGGCAGCCGCACCGAAGACAGGGTCGTTCTCATAGTCGTGCTCGAATTCGGCTTCAACCGACTCAGCTTCAACCGGCGCAAACTCAGCCTGGGCAGGCTCGTCAGAAGCTTCAACAGCCTCCGCTACGTCTTCCTTCTCCTGCGCAGAATCGGCAACGGCAGAAGCGGCAGCGGCAGAACCGGCCACAGCGGTACCGGCAGCGGCAAGACCAGCTACGGTCAGCAGACCCGAAGAGGCACCCTCTTCAGAAGTCTCAACTACAGGCTCTTCAGCGGCTTCAACAGTAGCCTCAGCCTCATTCGTAGCCTGCTTCTTGGCCAGCTCAGCCTCAAGCTCACGCTCAATAGCTTCACGTTCAGCCTCAACCGAGTCAACGCTCTGAACAGCGGCTTCCTGGGGCTCATCCTGCAAGGTAGCCTCAGCAGCCTCAGCGGTTGCAACGGGCTTAAGCTCGACAGCGGAGCCTTCCAGCAGGAAGCTTTCGCCGGTAGTCTGACCGTCCGCAGCACCCAGGTAGGATGCGTGAACCTCCAGACCATCGCCCAGACGCGGCTTCAGAGAGACAGCCGCACGGTTCCAGGTCGCGCCGGCCTGCTGAGCCTCGGTGTACAGTGCTGCAACGGGTGCGAACCAGTCAACGCCGGGCACGACAATGCCTGTTTCAACCTCACGGCCGCGGTGCAGCAAACGGTAGTGCATGTCCTCATCAACCTGGCGCAGTTCCAGGCTCATGGTGCCCGAACCGCGGGTGCGCATGAGCTCCGCAAGGCCGTGGAGAGCGCGCTGCTCGGGGAGAATGGGCAGGGTTGCCGCGCCCTCAACGGGCTCGCTCAGGATGATGGATTCGGCAACCAGTTCAGCCTCGTCTTCGCTGAGCTTCTGCTCAGTTTCCTTCTGCTCAGCAACGGGCTCCTCAGCGGAGTCTTCACGAGTAGCAGACTCGTTCATCTCAGCTTCCTTCTTATCGATGCCCTCTGCGGTCAGAGCAACACCCTGAGAGGTGCCCTTTTCGGCCTTCTCTTCAGCCTTT
>CALGXU010000037.1 GCA_937935205.1 uncultured Rothia sp. | reverse complement strand
CCTTCGCCCTGTCGCTTATGATGGGCTAAAGGCCGATACCGGATTCGGCGTAACCCTGCATACGAAACCCCTCGATAAGAACCCTGCAGTTTTCTCTGCAGAAGACGAATCGAGGGGTTTCACGCATATTCAGGGAAGTTCCAACAAGCCGGGAAGAGGCGTAGAATTACTTCTTGTGCTTGCTCCTGCATGATTCTGCACATCACCACAGATTGTGCTCCAGAAGAAAGAACGGGCAGGTGCCTAATAGAACACCTACTGCTTAAGGAAAAAACAATGCAGACGCTCGCAACGATTACCACCGTCTTTGCCTTCGTAGCAATCGCTATTCACGTGTACATCTGGATCATCGAATCATTCCTGTGGACCAAGCCCAAGGGCCGCGAAACCTTCGGAATGACCGAAGAATTTGCCGAGTCCACCAAGGAGATGGCGGCAAACCAGGGCCTGTACAACCTGATGCTCGCCTGGATCGCAGCAACCGGTCTGCTCGCCTTCTGGTTCGGCTCCCCGCAGGTGGGCGTGGCACTCATGTTCGCAGGTCTGGGCTCCATGGCGGTTGCCGGTGCCTACCTGTTCCTCACCTCCCCGGATAAGCGCAAGCCGGCACTGATTCAGCTGACCCCGCCGCTGCTGTCCCTGATCTTCCTCTTCGTGATGCTCTAATCCTGCGACGATTTGATTCTGCGACAATCTAGCTCAGGGCGGAAGCTCTCAACGCATAGAAGCCGCGTGCTTACTTCACCAAAGTAACACGCGGCTTTTCTCTGCCCGCGCGCGCCTTCGCGGCAGAGGCTCAAGGGTTTAGGCGAAAAGACCCGAACAGCCTCGCCGATGCGAGCCCACCAGATGCGCATCCACCATGCCGACCGCGCACATGAGCGCATAGGCGGTCACCGGACCCAAAAATACTCCACCTAGTGCTTTAAAAGACTTTGCGAGAAGCGCGGACTCGGGCGTATCGGTAGGAATATCTTCCAGGGTCTGCGGCGCGGTAGTCTCGTGCGGCGCGAAGGACCACAGCCACGCCGGCAACCCGCCCGGTACCCGCGTGCCGTCAGATAGGGTGCGCTCGCGCATCCGGTTCAGATTTTCAATGCTGAGCGTACGAACTCGACGGCGGCGAGTATTCGGCGCCTTAACGCTATCCGTGTTGGTCGGGGTAGAAGAGGGTGCGATCAGGGGAAGACGAATATCCTCCGCGGAGGCGTCACGCGGCGTGGCGGCAAGCTCACGCATCCGAAGGGTCAGCCGCGCATTGGAGATAACCGCGCGAATCTTCCGCTCGTTACGGATAATCTCTTCGTCCTGGAGGAGCCGCGCAACATCCCGGTCGGTGAACGCAGCCACACGTTCGGGATCGAAACCCTCGAAGGCGCGACGAAATGCCTCGCGGCGGGCAAGAATCGTGCGCCAGGAGAGCCCCACCTGAAAAGCCTCAAGGCTCAGGGCTTCGAAGAGTCCCCGCTCATCGGTGACGGGCATACCCCATTCGGTGTCGTAGTAGTCGCGCAGAAGTTCATCGGTCACCCACGTGGGGTAGCTCAGGGTGTTTTCGAAGGCGGTGGCGGGAATATTAGGTTGCGAGGTCACGGTTTCTCCTCTCTGAGAGTGCGGAGCTTATCCGAATATTTCGGAAGCATGTTCTACTTAAACAGTAGCTCTAGTGCGAGTGAGTCGCAAGTATATTCGATTGTGTGTCGTAGTGTAGAGTAACGAAACCGAAAAAGGTACGAAAAAGGGTGGGGTACGCACCCGATGCATACCCCACCCCCTCATGAGCCTCAAATACTAGCAGGCAGGCGCTAGAAGAGCCGCGCCTCCCGCACCTCTTCCGGCTCCTCCAAATCGAGGAGGAACTGCTTACGCTCAACCCCGCCAGCGTAGCCGGTCAAGCTGCCGTCAGCACCAATAACGCGGTGACACGGAATCATAATAGAAACCTTATTGCGGCCGACCGCCTGACCCACAGCCTGCGCCGGAGCACCCGGGCCAACCGCACGCGAAATCTCGCCGTAAGTCGTGGTGTACCCGGCAGGAACAGTCTTCAGATGCTCCCACACAATGAGCTGAAAATCGGTGCCCTCAGGATCTAACGGCAATGTAAAAGAAGTGCGCTTGCGTTCAAAGTACTCGGAGAGCTCCGCCTCAGCACGCGACAGCAGCTGTGCCGCAGCATACTCACCGGCTGGCTCTTCGTCCTCCGCCGTGCCGTGCTCCCGCAGATAGGTTCCGGGATTCTCAATCAGCTCACCGAGCTCATGGGGGAGTGGGAAGTGCGCCTGATCCTCGTACCAGATGCCGACAATTGCATCCGTGCGTGCGGCAATGTAGAGCACGCCGACGGGGCTCGAGTAGCGAGTGTACCAGCGCGCGAGCGCTTCCGGCGGCTGCGGCGAATCGGTCGCTTTGGTCATGCTCTTCCTCGTTGGCTCCTGGGTGTGTATTGCAGATGGTATTAGAGGTAAATATCCCTTTCAACCATCATAGGGGAGGGGCG
Source organism: uncultured Rothia sp. (assembly GCA_937935205.1). Lineage (GTDB taxonomy): Bacteria > Actinomycetota > Actinomycetes > Actinomycetales > Micrococcaceae > Rothia. The sequence goes on along the minus strand of CALGXU010000037.1, from coordinate 7,374 downwards.
CCTCCGTACCGTACCCGCACCGGATTTTGTCTATAACTGACCGCTATATATGGGATGTATGCACCGCCGTTGACATATCTTAGGATGCCCCGTCAATTTTGCTTGAGCCTTAAGAGCTGGCATTCTGTGAAGTACACACCGATACACCGCAATTCAATACTCCGGCTTCTCCACCCGCAGCGGGTAGGGGATGGCCTGTGTTTCTCGTGCCTCAACGATGGGTTCAACGACGACTGAAATTGCAAGGAGAAACATGGAAGACCTGAAAGACCTCCGCCGGCAACTCAAGGAAAACCCGGAGAGCCGAGAGCTCAATAACCGTTACGTGCAGGGGTGCCTCGACATCGCGAAAGCATATACCGTTACATCCCAGGGGCATATCTTTATTTGCTCGCCCTCAGATTTGGAAGCCGTACGGTACGTCATGGCCAAGATCCCTGATGCTTCGCTTCTAGACGGCGAAACCTTGCAGGAATACAAACGCCTGAAGAGAGCTGTTACCCAGGCTCGTATGAATAGGTTTAATCCTTGGGGTAGGTTGGGCGGTTACTATGCATTTGTTATGTTGATTGTGATGCCCTTCATGGCGATACCCGTTATTTTTCTGTGGCGTCTCAGCGCACTTAGCCGTTCTGACCATGCCCCTAGCCCAGACGGCCCCATATACCTACTCCTTGTCGCTCTTATTACTGCTGCGCTCTTATGGGCTGGATGGATTACAGGTAGAATCCCCGGTTGGAAATATAACGCTCTTTTAGTTCAAGAGAACGAAAGGGCAGAACTAGCCAGAGCCGAAGCTGAAGCGCGTCAAAGTACTGACTCAAACCGTTCAGACATGGTTGCAGGACCGGACTCTGAACCGCAATCTTAAAGTAAATGTGCCGCCTCACCGGTATCAGTGAGGCGGCACATTTATGCTGTCTAGGGGTAGAGAAGCTCGCTACTTAGCGGCCGCTCCGTCAACGTTGCCCTCCGTGTGGTGCAGGTGCGGCAGGGGGGTTGAGTGCAGGTCGTGACCGAGCACATCGTGCGCATCCGGGTCCTCGTTCGGGAGCACATGCGAGTACTTGGAGTAGTAGCGGTACAGCGCGTAGGCGCCAATCACAGTCAGCACGATAGCAACGCCCAGAGCCCACGGCACAGCGGCGGCAGAATACATAACGGAGAAGAGCACCAACAGCCAGGAGAGAGCAGCTGCAAGAACCGAAACGTTCATAGCAATAATTGCAAGCTTGCGGCGACGGACATCAACCATAATCGGTGCGGGGAAAACCCGCTCCCTCCTTCCAACGGAGCCTCTCTCCGTTCTCATGAGCACCGGAAGGTACCGGATGCGTGACCAACCGCCATCTTCGGCGGCTAGAACAGGATCAATAAGCCTATATATCTATGATACGGCGCGTGAAGTAGACATCAAAGGTATACAAACGCTGTTAGACCAACCCCACACAACATGTGAACGGGTATCTCAACAAGAGACATAAAACGAGTGATTTTACAGCGAGAACTGCAACACGAAAAGCGAACCCACGCTCGTCGCTAACACAGAGAACCCTGTAACAAGAGATAAAAGCCCGTCCGCCGCGGTACGTGAAGCACCGCGGCGGACGGGAACATAAATAAAGTATCAGCGCGAACCGTCGACTCCTGCCAGGACAGCGCATGAATATGTCGCGTACGCGTCCTGTGCGGTACTGACACCTCACGAACAGCACCGCGTCGGGTGATCGGCGGAAGATACCGAATTTACAAAAACCAACGGTACCCCAGCACTAATTTTTGTAGAAATTACGCCGCAATAAACGCTGAACCAAGTGTCATAAAACATCGAAAAGCCCCGGCTACTTCAACCCCGTAGCGGGGGAGAAATAGCCGGGGCTTCGTTAGTACGCGGACCGTGCCGTCAGGCAACGGGTGCTGTGATTAGCTGGTGCTGTGATTAGGCGGTCGGAACGTCCTCGTCAACCCACTCGAGGGTGCGGGAGACAGCCTTCTTCCACAGGCGGTACTGGCGGTCAACCTCTGCGGGCTCCATGGAGGGCAGCCAGCGCTTGTCCTCAGCCCAGTTGTCCACAACGTCCTGCTCGCCGGTCCAGAAGCCAACAGCGATACCTGCAGCGTATGCTGCGCCCAGTGCGGTGGTCTCAATAACCTTCGGGCGGATCACGGGCACGCCGAGGATGTCAGCCTGGAACTGCATGAGGAACTCGTTAGCGGTCATGCCACCGTCCACGCGTAGCTCGGAGAGCTCAACACCGGAGTCAGCGTTCATTGCGTCCAGAACCTCGCGGGTCTGGAATGCGGTTGCTTCCAGTGCCGCACGCACGATGTGTGCACGGTTCACGTAGCGGGTCAGACCAACGATGACGCCGCGAGCGTCGGAACGCCAGTGAGGCGCGAACAGGCCGGAGAATGCGGGAACAACGTAGCAGCCACCGGAATCCTCAACGGAGGTAGCCAGTTCCTCAGACTCTGCAGCGTGCTCGATCATGCGCAGGTTGTCGCGCAGCCACTGGATCAGGGAGCCGCTCATTGCGACCGAGCCTTCCAGAGCATAGACGGGAGCTGCGTCGCCAATCTTGTAGGCAACGGTGGTCAGCAGGCCGTTGTTGGAGAAGATGGGCTCGTTACCGGTGTTCATGAGCATGAAGTTACCGGTACCGTAGGTGTTCTTCGCCATGCCCTTCTCGAAGCAAGCCTGACCGAAGGTTGCAGCCTGCTGGTCGCCCAGGATACCCGCGATGGGGGTGCCGCTGAGCAGACCAGTTGCGCGGCCGAAGCCGTACACCTCGGAGGAGGACTTGATTTCGGGCAGCATGCTCATGGGAATGCCCATATCAGCAGCGATCTGCGGATCCCACTGCAGGGTGCGGATGTTCATCAGCAGGGTGCGGGATGCGTTGGTGACGTCGGTGACGTGAACGCCGCCGTCAACACCACCGGTCAGGTTCCAGACCAGCCAGGTGTCGGTGTTGCCGAAGAGCAGGTCGCCACGTTCTGCGCGCTCGCGTGCGCCTTCAACGTTGTCCAGGATCCACTTAATCTTGGGACCGGAGAAGTAGGTGGAGAGGTTCAGGCCGACGATGTCGTGGTACTTGCCGAGGCCCTCTTCGCCTGCGAGTTCGTCCACAATCTCCTGGGTGCGGGTGTCCTGCCAGACGATAGCGTTGTAGACGGGCTCACCGGTGTTCTTGTCCCACACCACGGTGGTTTCACGCTGGTTGGTGATGCCGACTGCAGCGATTTCGTGGTGGTTGACTTCGCCGTTTGCCATTGCGGTTGCTACGACCTTGCGGACGTTCTGCCAAATCTCGGTTGCGTTGTGCTCGACCCAGCCCGCCTTGGGGAAGATCTGCTCGTGTTCGAGCTGGCCGTGAGCTACGTTCTCGCCTGCCTTGTTGAACAGGATCGCGCGGGAGCTGGTGGTGCCCTGGTCGATAGAGAGGATGTACTTGCGCTCGGTGTTGAGGGTTGCGGAGTGCAGAGAAGTCGTCATTGATTTTTCCTTAGAACTAAAAGACGGGGTTTTGAGAGGTCTACAGGGGCAGAACTGCCGGGACGATCAGGCCAGCGAGGATTGCGCCGATGATCGGGCCAACAACCGGAACCCATGCGTAAGCCCAGTTGGAGCCGGTCTTGCCGGGGATGGGCAGGAAGGTGTAGGCGATACGGGGGCCGAGGTCACGGGCGGGGTTGATAGCGTAACCGGTTGCGCCACCGAGGCTCATACCGATAGAAACAACGACCAGGGCAACAGCCAGGGGACCGAGCTGGGCGGGGGTCTTACCGGAGGCGATAACCCAACCAACCAGGACGAAGGTGCCGATAATCTCGGTGAGCACGTTCCAGCCGTAAGACTTAATAGCGGGGCCGGTGGAGAAGATGCCGAGGCGGTCGCCCGGGTCCTCATCGAAGTGCTTCTTGTAGGTGAGGTACGCTGCGGTTGCGCCGGCCATTGCGCCGAGCATCTGAGCGACGATGTACAGGGCGATGTTGCCTGCGGTTGCGGGAACGCCGGATGCCAGGTCGCGGCCTGCGGTTGCCAGACCGGCGGTCACTGCGGGGTTCAGGTGTGCACCGGAGTGGAAGGAGAGGTACACGGCGGTGAACACTGCCAGGCCCCAGCCGAAGGTGATAACAACCCAGCCTGCGTCCTTAGCGTAGGACTTCTTGAGGGTCACTGCGGCACATACGCCGGCACCGAGCAGAATCAGGATGAAGGTGCCGAAGAATTCGGAAGCGAAGATTCCGAGGGTGGTGGGGGCACCGGATGCATCCACGAGTGCGGATGAACCGGCTGCAAGTACAGTTCCTGCGGAAGCAAGAAGAGACATTGATGCTCCTTGAAGACGAAGCGTCTGGAAGGCAAGCGAACCTTTGCTTGCGTATTCCCGTGCATCCTCACCGCACGGGCGGATCGGGGCACAACGCTGTGCTGAAATGTGTAGCGGTTGCTACGAAAAGTTGATGGATGTTTCTGGATGAGAAGCAGATCGTACCAGTGGGCTAACCCCGTATTTAGCGCTCTGCTTCTTGTGCAGGGGTTTATCGTAAACGGTTATTTAACCGTCCATCCACCCCTCACCGAGAAATTATGAGATGCCCCATGTTCGGTGATGGGCGAACGGTTGGTTCGTACCGAATAAACGGTTACGACAGGATAAACGGTTACGACAGGTGCGCGAAAACTCTAAGGATTAGAGCTTCACGCGGGGTGCCACGGGGGTGACAGCCTCAATCTTTGCCGATGCCTCAGCGTCGGTGGAGGTGGACTCTGCCTCGCGCATTGCTGCAACGCGTGCGGCGTAGAGGTCGAGTTCTTCCTTGACCTTCTTGTCGTCCCAGCCGAGCTCGGCACGCATGATCTCGAGGATCTCGTCTGCTGCTGCCAGGCCGCGGTCACGCTGCTCGAGGTCGAGGCGTACGCGGCGGACCAGGACGTCCTCCAGGTGCAGGGCACCTTCGTAGCGGACAGCGAAGACGACGTCTGCACGCAGGAACTGGGGTGCCTTAGCCAGGGGAGCACCGAGAGAGGGCTCGGCATCGATGAGAGCGCCGAGGTCCTCAATCTGTGCGCCGTAACGCTCGAGCAGGTGGGTGATGCGGTCCTCATCCCAGCCGTAACGCTCTGCGTAGCGTGCGCGGTTAGCGGCGATTGCGTGGTAGCCGTCTGCACCGACCAGGCCGATGGTTGCGGTCACGGAGGGGTTCTGCTTAGCCTGCTCGCCCAGTGCGAAGTCGACTGCGTCGGCAGCCATGACACGGTAGGTGGTGAGCTTGCCGCCTGCGATTGCGCTCATGCCGGGTGCAACCTCGGTCACGGTGTGCTCGCGGGAAACCTTGGTGGATGCTGCGCCGTCCTTGACCTTGGGCTGCAGCAGCGGGCGCAGACCGGTGTAGGTGCCGATGATGTCTTCGCGGGTCAGCGGGTTAGCGAGCAGCTTGTTAGCCTGCATCAGGACGTAGTCGATGTCCTTGCTGGTTGCGACGGGGCGCTCGCGGTCCTCGGTGTAGGGGGTGTCGGTGGTGCCGATAATCCAGTAACGCTGCCAGGGGATGATGAAGAGAACGGACTTCTCGGTCTTGGTGAAGATACCGCTGGTTGCGTTGATGCGGTCGCGGGGAACCACGATGTGGATACCCTTGGATGCCAGAACCTCTAGGCCGCCGTCGGGGTTAGCCAGGGACTCGGACTCTTCGGTCCACACGCCGGTTGCGTTGATGACGTGCTTTGCGCGCACGTTCAGGCGCTCGCCGGTCTCCAGGTCTGCCAGCTCTGCGCCGATGACGCGGCCGGATGCGTCCTTGGTGAAGCCGACAACCTGGGTGCGGGATGCAGCCAGCGCGCCGTAGCTTGCAGCGGTGCGGACGACGTCGATGACGAGGCGTGCGTCGTCAACGCGTGCATCGTAGAACTGGATTGCGCCGCTGAATGCGGAGTCCTTGATGTCGGGGAAGACGGTCTTGGTGCCGGTCTTGGTGAAGTGACGCTGGGAGGGGACGCCCTTGTTGCCGCGGGAGCCGAGGAATGCGAGGGTGTCGTACATGCCGATGCCGATTGCGGAGTATGCGCGCTCGATGACGGGCATCTTCAGGGGCCACAGGAAGGGCTGCGCGTGCACGAGGTGGGGCGCGATCTTGTTCAGCAGCAGGCCGCGCTCGGTCAGTGCTTCGGTCACGAGCTTGAAGTCGAGGTTGTAGAGGTAGCGCAGGCCGCCGTGGACGAGCTTGGAGGACCATGCACTGGTGCCTGCAGCCCAGTCACCTGCTTCGACGATGCCGGTGCGCAGACCGCGGGTTGCTGCGTCGAGGGCAATACCTGCACCGGTGATGCCGCCGCCGACAACCAGGATATCAAGTTCTTCGTTGACCATGCTCTTGAGTGCCTTGGCGCGGGACTCAGCGGTCAGCTGGGACTGCTGCGCAATGTGCTGGGAGCTCATGTAGTGCTCTTTCTTGTCGTGCCGCGTGAGCGGCGTGGGGTTTCATCTTGCAAATAGTAAAACCCAATGGTGAAATAATAACCAAGTAGCTTGAACGGATTTTCACTGGGGGTCTGGGGTCGATGAACGAACGCGCTAACCACACTTACGAGGCGGCGCAGCTGTACTACATCCACAACATGACGATGGATGCTATCGCGGCCCGTCTGGGAGTCTCCCGCGCCACCGTATCGCGCCTACTTAAAAGTGCTCGTGAAAGCGGCATGGTGCAGATCCGCCTGGATGATTCCTTCCGTGCCCGCAGTGAGCTTGAGCGCCGCATCGGCGAGCGCTATAAGGTGCGCGTTACTCTCGTGAATGTCCGTTCGGATGCTACCCCGATTGCCCGTATGAGTCAGGTGTCTCGTACCGCGGCGGCGCTACTTGATTCCCTGGTCGACAACGGAACGAGCCTGGGTGTGGCGTGGGGTTCGACCATGACTGAGATTTCTCGTCATCTGCCGCGCCGCCCTCTGAAGGGTGTGACTGTCGTGCAGATGAACGGTGCCGGTAACGCGCACCATTCGGGTATTCCGTACCTGGGTTCTCTGCTGGGGCAGCTGGTGAACGCCTACGATGCGCAGGCTATCCATTTCCCGGTTCCCGCGTTCTTCGACTATGCGGACACCAAGACCGCCATGTGGCGTGAGCGTAGCGTGCAGAAGAATCTGCATGCCCAGCAGAACGTTGACCTCGCTATTTTTGGCGTGGGTGCTTTTGGCGGCCCTATCCCTTCTCACGTGTATTCGGGTGGCTATTTTGAGGCGCAGGAGCAGCGTCAGTTGCGTGAGCTGGGTGTTGTGGGGGATATGTGCACGATTCTTCTGCGTGAGGACGGCTCCTGGGCACATGAGTTAGCCCTCCTGTGCTCATTGTCTGAACAATTTCTTTG
>CALGXU010000036.1 GCA_937935205.1 uncultured Rothia sp. | reverse complement strand
TGCGAGTCCCATGCGAACTCGTCAGTGCTGATGGCGTAGTCCTTGTACATGGTGGCCGGGGAGAAGTGCTTCTCGGACTTCTCCAACGTCACCAGTAGCGCGGTGGTGTTCGTCGGGTCGAAGGGCACAACACCGTTGACCACACCGCCGGGTACCTTGAAGTTCTCCTCCTGGCCACCCAGTCCGGCGAACAGTTCCTCGCGGGAGTAGAGGGCGTGAGTGCGCAGGGGGACGCCTTCACCCTCAAAGAGCGGCAGGGTGGAGGTGGTGTCCGTACCGGCGTTGAAGTTCCAGACGCTCTCCATCTCCTGCAGCATGCCGCGGTTCTTACGCAGAGTTGCCAGGCCCTCGTCGAGGCTGAACTTCTCGGTGGAACCGTCCCACTTGGCCTTCGGCCAGATGGAGAACAGTAGCATCCATGCGTGGCGGCGCTGTTCATCGGTCATGTCCTGCTCCAGGATGTCCGTGTTCAGCAGCTCCAGGTATGCGTTAATGCGGAACGTGTCGTGTACGTGCGTGAGTGCCTTGACGCGCTTATTCGTCTCGACAGCCACGTTGTCATGGAAGGGAACCACCAGGTCGGGGTACAGTTCACTCGCGGCCTGGAGGCTGGTCCAGGTCGTTGCGACGGGCTTAGTGATACCGGGCAGGGGCACCTTGCTGCTACGGCCGTAAATCTGCGGCAGTCCCAATCCGTAGTGGTTGATGAAGTCAATGACGGTGGGGCGAACATCGAGTTCCGTGGAGTTTCGGCGCATATCTTCCAGGTAGCTCTTTGCGGTGTCGATGAGGGCGCTCTGGTTCATGCGTAGGGATTCGCGAATCTTCTGGATGACCTGCTTTTGAGTCATTTCGTCCAGGTGGAAGTGACAGCCAGCCGGTAGCTCAGGGCTCTTAATATTCTGCTCGGTCAGGGTGCCCTGCCGCGTAAAGGCGCGGTACTTGTGGTGAACCATGAAGTTCTTGTTCTGGTGTCCCACAAAGTCGAGGACCGTCAGAACAGACTTCAACGGTGCACGGCGCAGACCGCGGCCCAGCTGCTGCAGGAAGAGGGTGAGCGACTGGGTGGGGCGCAGCATCAGGAGGGTATCGACGCTCGGAATATCGACGCCCTCGTTGAACAGGTCCACGGTGAAGATCGTGGTCAGCTCGTGCGTTTCGTCTGCAAGGTTTTTCATGACCTCGGCGCGGCGCTCGGCGGAATCTGTACCGACCAAGAAGTCAGCGGGAATACCGATCTCGTTGAACTTTTGCGCCATGTATTCGGCGTGTTTCACGCTCACGCAGAACCCGAGCGCCTTCATGCGCAGGGGGTTGTCGACCTTCTCGCGTAGCTCCTCCACGATGATGCGCAGGCGGCGTTCAGCATCCTTATGGTCGGTGTACCGCTTTTCCAGGTCGGTTTCGTCGTACTGGCCACCCCGAACGTTGACGCGGCGCAGGTCGGTGCCGTCGGTAATACCGAAGTACTGGAAGGGTACGAGGAGGTTGTCTTCGAGCGCATCCCACAGGCGGATTGAGGTCGCCACGTAGCCGCCAAAGTACTTGTCGGCGATGTTCACCCCGTCTTCTCGCTCGGGGGTTGCAGTCAGGCCGATAAATTCGCGGGGCTCAAAATAGTTGAAAACTTTGTCCCAGCTGGCAGCCTTAATGTGGTGACATTCGTCCATGATGATGACGTCGAAATAGTCCGGTGCGTAATTTTCGAGGGCGGCACCTGACAACGTTTGAATGGTCGCAAAAACAGCCTCATTATATTCAGGCTTTTTACCGCCGGTCAGGAGCTCACCGAAATTACCTTTTAGCATGACGTCGCCGAAAGTGCGGCGCGCCTGGTCAAGGATTTCTTTGCGGTGCGCAATAAAAAGCAGCTTCAGCTTTTTGCCGGACTGCTCGCAGAGGCGCCTGTAATCGAGAGCCGAGAACACGGTTTTGCCGGTGCCGGTTGCGGCCACGGCGAGGTTGCGGTGACGACCCTTAGAACGAGCGTTCTGCATCTCTTCGAGCATGCGCTCCTGATGCGGGAACGGGTGCACATCCAGCAGGGACGAGTCGATATCGTACTCCAGGCCCTTGCTTTTACGGCCGGTAATATCCGCCTTGGCCAGGGCAGTGTCGAGATCCTGTTTCTCCTGGTCAGAGGCGGTGTAAAGAGTGAAATCGCCGCTCTTCCAGTAGCTTTCAAAGAGGCCCTCAAACTGGCGGATCAGGCCGGGCGTAATCGGGTTAGAGATGCGAACATTCCACTCCAGGCCGTCAGTGAGCGCGGCACTGGACAGGTTCGAGCTGCCCACATAGCCGGTGGACATGCCGGTATTGCGGTGGAACAGCCAGGCCTTCGCGTGCAGGCGGGTGCTGTCGCCCTGGTAGCTGATTTTCACCTCGGCACCGTACTCTTCAACGAGGCGGTCAATAGCCTTGCGGTCAGTTACACCCATGTAGGTGGTGGTAATAATACGGAAAGGAATACCGCGATTTTTAATAGCTTTAAGCTGCTCACTCAAACTATTAACGCCGGACATTTTAAGAAACGAGCAGAGCAAATCTACACGGTCTGCACTTTCTAATTCTTTCTGAATTTCAGTATTGAGATTCAGGTCTTTAGAAGTATTCGTCATCAGAGCAACGTCGCTCAGAGGAATATCGGGGCGCGTAGTTTTTGCTTCAGTGAGGGCGAGCTCGCGCATCTGAATTACATTGCTGTCGTTATCGGTCAGCAACGAGTCGTTCTGCTCTTCGGCCTCCTGCGGTAGGAGCTCCATCATGCGGTTGATGAGTTCCACCTGGTCTGCAGGGGTTTTGAGGCTTTCGAGGGCGGGAGCCAGCTGGGTGGCGAAGAACTGGGTGAGCAGTTCGGGGATGTTGTAGTCGTCCTTTTCGAGGATTTCTTCCTGCCATTGCGCGCCTTCGGGGATGGCGCGGCCCATGAGCGATGCGCTCTTGAGGTGTTCGTAGAGTCCCAGGGGGAGAGTTTCGTCAGTTGCGGTCATAGCAGCAGCCTAGCAGCCCGGGCGGTTTGCCGCTGCCTGGGCGGTCACCGGCTCACGGGTAGGGGTGGTGGGTGGCGGGATTCTGTAATTACAAAAATTCTGCCCCGCATCCTCCTCGAAAAGCCACATGTGTTTCGAGAAGCCACCTAACATGTTGCTTTTCGAAACACATGTGGCTTCTCGGCGATTAAACTCGGCGCACCAAAACACCCCACCCCGCACGCAGAACACACCAGCCCAAACGCTATTGATTCGCATCACACGCCAGTATTTTTAGGTATCCTTGGGGTAATACCCAGACAGAAGCCCGCCCTCCACCTCGAAAGGG
>CALGXU010000035.1 GCA_937935205.1 uncultured Rothia sp. | reverse complement strand
TACGCAACCCCAGGTAGGCACCGGGGGTCAGCGGAATCTGGATGCGCACCCCGCTCGGAACGCCAAGCTGCGCGGGGCTGCTTTCCTGGATAGGAGTGCTCTCCCCCGCTACATGTTCTGCGACTGTGAAGGGTTCCACCTCAATGAACGGGCGGCGATTGGACCAGCGGATTTGCCTCCAGATGAGCAGCCGCGGCGCACCCTCAGAATCACTGGCGGCATCATTACCGGCGGCGGGCACAGTAGCTACAGCCGGCACAGTAGCTGCAACAGGCGCGGCAGTGAACTCGTCGAAAGCAGTCTCAAGCAGGTTGGGGTAGTCCATAGCATTCCACTCTAGCGGGTCTGGCACATCTAGTGCTGGCAAATCTAGCGGCTCTGGCGGTTCGCGGCACGACCGGCGAGCTCACCCTAGACGTTTCGCACATTCCCGGCGCGCTCGCCCCCGCACGCATCTGCCACGCGCATCCGCAGAACATAAAAAGAGGCCAGCACCCTTCACGCTGATCCGCACCCCTCGCAGTGTTGCCGTGCGTTCACGCACGACCGGGTGGGTTCTCAGTTGAGGCGCTGACCTCTGTGGTTGAGGCAGGGCGCTTACCCTGCCAAGCCCGAAAGCGATCGGTGACCGCTATTTTTCGGTGAGCTATGCGGTGTTCATGGAAGCCGGAAGCTTCCCCGCAGCGACGCTGCACTTAAAACTTTGCCATACATAGCAGACATAACAGCATTCAAATGAGAATTAAACGCCTAATCTGCGCATTTATGACACAGAATTTATATGCACTGGTTAGCAAATTGAAGCAATTGGTGCAGATTTTCAAGCATGCCGAGCATCCCAGCAGGGTCGCCGGACTATCAGACTGGGCTATCTAGTCCGGGCTATTTAGTCCGGGCTGTCTAGCTGAGCCGAGCAAACCCCTCCGCAATAGCCACACGCATATCATCGAGCGTGCGGGACATGGTCTTAGTGTGAGCGATAATCGGCAGGAAGTTCGTATCCCCACTCCAGCGCGGCAGAATGTGCTGATGCAGGTGATCGGCAATGCCCGCGCCACCGACCTTGCCCTGGTTGATACCGATGTTGAAGCCGTCATTATGCGACACCTCGCGCAGAACCTTCATCGCGAGCTGAGTCAGCTGCGCAATCTCCATGGTTTCCGCCTCGGTCGCATCATCATAGAACGGGATGTGGCGGTACGGGCAGACCAGCAGGTGACCCGGGTTGTACGGGTAGAGGTTGAGAATCACGAAGGCATGCTCGCCGCGGTGCACAATCAGCGACTCCTCGTCACTGCGGCTGGGCGCGGTGCAGAAGGGGCAGGTCTTCTCGGTGTAATCCTTCTGGCCACCGCTCACGTAGGCGGTGCGGTGAGGGGTCCACAGGCGCTGGAATTGGTCCGGTGCGCCGGGCAGCTCGAAGGAATCCTGCACCGAGGCTGCGGTGCCGTGCTCGGGGGTCGTGTTCTCGCTCATAGTCCCATTCTATAGCCCGCACGCGGCAACGGGAACGCCCCATCCGTCATGCGTGCCAGATATGAGATGGCTCCCCCGGCGGTGCGCTTAGCTGTGCTGCTTTTCCAGGTGAATGATGCGGGTGGCGCCCTCATAGGTCATGGGGAAGCTCAGCACGCCGTTCTCCATGGTGAACTCCTTGGTTTCCTTATCGGAGGCGTAGGGTGCGCGGGCCAGCTTCGCACGATCCACGCGGGAAACGTAGGTGAAGTTGCCGGTCTTCGCCTCGAAGGTACCTACCCAGAAGGGGGTCGCCAGCTCTTCGTGGTTCAGGTGGTAGGTCACCTCGATAACGCCGTCGTGAATGACGGCGTCCATGTAGTTCTGAAGGTCGGCGGCACCCTGCTGAACCCAGGTGCCGTCAGCACTCGCCGTTGCACGAGTTGCGAGCACCGAAGAAGGCACGGCGGTCACGGCGGGTGAGGCGGGTTCCTGGTTGCTCGTGTTATCTGGTGCGGGGGTCTCAGTGGGCTGGGTTGCGGTCGGGTGAATCGACGGGTCCTGCGAGACGCCAGCTGCCGCCTTGATTCCGGTGCTGTCGTCGCCGGGCGCGGGAACGGCGCTAGGCTGGGCCGTCTCAAAAGCAGCCTGGTCGACAACAGCGGATGCGGAGGCGTTATTCGGTGCGGATGCGCACGCGGTGAGGGCGAGCGCGCCGATTAGTGCGAGCGCGCTCAGGGTGGACTTAGGTGCCACGAAGGTGTCCTAACAGAGTGTGTGTGTTTGAGTGAGTTTGTGAGTTGAGTGGTGCCTGCCCGTGAGTGAGGTGGGCATACGACGACACCCCGTAGCGCATTGGCTACAGGGTGCTCTCGATAATTGGCACGGTAGATAGTTTATAGGCTCTGGCTAGGAGTTTCACTAGTGACGGTTATTTTTAAAAGATAGTTTGGTCACATTAGACCTTAAAGTTGAGGGGTTATTCACAGGCAAGAGCACCAATTTGCACTCTGAATGGGCTCATTTTGTCTCGACAAGCCACAACATGGCATCTGACGAGATTTTCCGGGCTACTCCGGATTTCTACTCAGGCTTTCTACCGCAAATCTCTGCCGTGCCCCGGCAAACCCACAATTTTGTTGCAGACAACAGCAGAACTCAACACCTATTTGCGAGAGCGCAACGCGAACTTCTCACGAATAATTGTGAACGTCTGGCGGGTCTCCTCCAGCAGGGCGATTGGCTCCTGCTCGCGCACCACAACCTCATGAGAGGTCGAGGAATCGGCGGGTT
>CALGXU010000034.1 GCA_937935205.1 uncultured Rothia sp. | reverse complement strand
CAACAGCCCGGTGGCCAAGCCTGCCTGTGCAACCGCCAGCGGGTAGGTGTAGGCGTTCGGCAGTAGCTTGTGCCGCATGTCCCAGGACATGAGGGGATACGCGTAGTAGAAGATGGTGAGGATCAGCAGCCACGGCATCACCTGTTGCCATAGTCCGGTGACTCCCAGGATGAGGGAGACGGTGAAGCTGATGGATCCGGCACGGTAGAGCACGCCCTTGGCGATGGGCGGGGTGCCGGGGGTGGTGCCGTGGCTGCTGGTCACAGTCATCTAATGTTTCTTCTTTCGGGGTTAGGCGGCCAGGTTCAAAACCTTGGCTGCTTCCTCGGTCGGTTCTGCATCCCAGCAGTCAAGGTATTCCAGGAACTGGGTCTTGAGCTCTTCTGCTTTCTGGGCGTTGTTGGTCAGGATTTCCTCGTGGATTTCTGCCGTCCAGAAGGCGTCTTGGGTGCTGTCGATCATGCGGGCGGCGCGGGCAACCTGAAGAATCAGGCGGTGGTCTTGTGCCGTGCGGGCACGATCGAGCAGTTCGTAGGCGACGTCAATGATGCGGTCACGCATGTATTCGCGGTCGTTTTCAGCCCACGCATAGTGCGTGCTCTTACCGCTCAGAGGGACGCCACGGACCAGGCTGAAAGCAGCTAGCAGGTATGAGGTGGGCTGCTCGGACAGGTCCTCGCCGGTGAGTGCCTGGAACAGGTTCCAGTCGGAGTTGATCAGTTCAGAGAGGGTGTACTGGCCTGATACTGCACGCGGCAGGTACTGCTGGTGGTCCTTGCTGGAGCCAAGCCACTGGCGGACTTTGCCGGTGAGCTGGTTACGACGTGAGACGGCCTTGGTGGAGCTGTGGTGCTCTCCAGGCCAGAATGCGTTGTGGTAGCTTTCGGTGGTCATTCCAGGGTGCAGATGCAGGTATGCGGCGACGGAGGCGTAGCGGTCCATCAGCACCGTAGAAGGCTCATTCGTTCCCTTGGTGCGAGGTACCGGGCCGTTGGCATTGAGCAAACGTACCGGGCCCAGCAGCGCCAGGAAGGGGTGCTCCAGGTTGGTTTTGGCATCGTGGGTGAGGTTGTTGCCGTCCTTGACCAAAGCATCGTACACGCCGGTGTCGCCGAAGAGGTGGGCGAAGACCTGCAGGGTGTCAGCGCGTAGCTCTTCAGGGGTCATTCCGTCTTCGTAGCTGGCAGGTGCGAGCGCCTGGGGCACGGTCGTTTCGGGTGCGGGTTCCTCAGATACGGGTTCCTCGGGTGCAGCCGTTTCGGGTGCGAGCGCCTGGGGTGCAGCCGTTTCGGGTGCGAGCGCCTGGGGTGCGGGCGCCTGGAGTTCGGGCGTTTCGGGGGTGGTTTCTTCCAGCTTGTGGGTGGGTGCGGTGGTGTCGATGCCGTAGGCGGTGTCGATGCCGTAGGGGGTTGCAGTGTCGATACCGTAGGCAGTGTCGATGCCGTAAGCGGTGTCGATTCCGTAGCTGGGGACCTGTTCCGGTTCAGTAGTTTCGGTGACGGGCTGGGTGTCCGTAGCCTCCACTGCTTCGGTAGTGGTTGCTGCTTCGGTGGTGTGTTCCGGTGCAGGCGTCGAAACGTCAAAGCTCTGAGCGTCAAAACCCTGAGCTTCAATCATCCGCTCCTCGATGACAGAATCGGCAACAACGGTAGCAGGTGCGGGAAAGTGCAGGACTTCTGCCGGTGCCGGGGTCGGGTCCGCAGAGGCCTCAGCAAGCAGCGTCAAAACGGCCTCTTCTTCCTCTTCGGTCAGGTAACGCGGTACGACAACGATTCCCATCGGGGACAGCTCAACCATGGTATCTGAGAGGTTGCCGTGGGGGGTGCGGACGATATTGAGGCCGTATCGGCTGGTGTCTTCGTCGGTGTCGTTGTGGGAGATGATGGCGATAGCGACGTTGGGCATGGTGCGTACCAGTTCGAGCAGGTCGAAGCGTGCCATGTCGTCGATGGTGTCGGAGACGATGACGATGTGGGCTGGGAAGGAGTCGGCTCCTGCCATGCGTGCTTCGTGGACGGAGGTGTATCCTGCAGTGTTCAGGTAGTTCTTGAGCTGGTTTGCTTCGGCGGTGAGGTCGTTGAGGCAGGCTTCGGTCTGCTCGGTGGTGTAGGTGGTGAC
>CALGXU010000033.1 GCA_937935205.1 uncultured Rothia sp. | reverse complement strand
CGGCACACTCTGAAGCTCCTGCCGGTGAGTACGAAGAAGCTCATACACACTACGCGCCAACCCCTCACCCAGCAGGGGCAGCAAGTCAGTGCGGCCCGCGTTCTTCAACGCCAACAGGGCACGCGGCATGATCCCCTCGTAACGGGATGCCGCACGCACCTCAGGAACACGACCAGCAACGCTGTCGTCAGAAGACAGGGGCTGCAGAACCTGCGCTCGCTCCACACGCGCCAACGCCGATTGCAGCTGCGGCAGACACACCTCACACAGCGGCGAACCGGAACCATAGGCAACCGGCACCGCGCAGCACGGGCAGGTACGCGGCAGAAGAACCTCACCCAAAGACCCGCCAGCGCTCTTGAGATCGTCAGCAAGCCGGGTGAGGGACCCGTTCACGGGCTTATTCAAACCACGCTGTCCTGAACTCACCGAAAGTAACCTTTCCGCGCGCTATACCCGGGGCCCGAGGCTAACCGGCGTAACTAATCTCGTGCAGAGTCGTATCCAGACGGTTCCAGCCGCGCTCCTCCATCAGGTAGCACGAACCGTCAGAACGGTGCGCAATAATATTCGACGTATTATCCGCCGTCGAAATGGTCATCACACCATCCAGACGGTCCAGCTTCGTCTCTTCACCGCTGAGGGAAATCACCTCAGACTCGCCATTCTTCACGTTCACCACCACGACGCTCTGGTCGCCAGCCCAACGGGCATTACGCGGAGTCACCGAAGAGCTCAGGCGCACCATCTCCGTCAGGCGCAGAGGCTTACCGGCATCATCACGCACAATACCGGAAATAATCACAGCCGACGCACCCTCAGTAGAGGCCACAATCGCAATGCGCGCACCATCGTGAGAAACGTTCACGCTCGTAAAGCTCAAATTACGCTGCCAGGACAGGCCAATATCCACGCCGCGCTCACGCTCGTTCGCGTCCTCAGAATCCGGCTTGAAGGCACGAACAATGCCTCCACCATCAGCAGCCCACACCCAGCCGTACGCATCAAAGCTGGGAGCAGTCAGCGCGGTACTCTGCCACACGCGGCGGGCAGTACCCTGATACACCGTGTACAGGCTCGCAGCATCATTCGCCAAGCAGGCGTAGACATCCGCCGAATAGCCCATCGCCGGAGAGCTCAACTGGCTCACGCCACGCAGAAGCAACTGCTCACCCGCATTGCTCATATAGTCATCGCGCGCCACCATCTGGCCGTTCGAATTAATAGCAACCGTGCGGGCAGGAACACCCGGGTTCAGCTTCACCGCAGAAAAGCCGCTCGGTGCATTCTCAGGAATCAGAGTGCCGTTGTAGAACACCTCGGTCTTACCCAGACCGGAGAAGTTCTCCAAACCGTGCATAATCTGCTCACGCACACGCGCCAAACGGTTATCGTCCAGGCGCTCACCCGAAAGGCGAACCAGCACATCCTGGTTACCGCTCATGCTCGCGGTCTCAAGGCTCATCGACTCGTTCAACGCCGAGAACGCGACGTCCTTCAGGTAGGACGCCGGGCCAATCATGAGGGTACGCACCAACATCTCAAAATAGCGGTCCGTATGCGGGAACCAGCGGATATCAGGCACAGCATACCGGAAGGCACGATCATAGAAATACAGGCGGCACGGGCTAAACACACGCTCAAACTCGGTGCCGTCCAGCCACAAACCATCCGGGCACGAGTTAATGCGCCACTGGTTATCCTCCATGACCATCGTGAAATCTTGAGTCTCAGTCTGAGCTTCCGGGAAAGTGCTCGTAATACCCTGACTATTCACAGTCGCCGTCTGCTGGAAACGCACATGATACATGCCCTCAGCATGGCCGCTATCGTCACTACGCGCCTGCACCGTATTACGGTACACACGAGTCGTACCTACAGGATTCCAC
>CALGXU010000032.1 GCA_937935205.1 uncultured Rothia sp. | reverse complement strand
GCGGGCTCAGACGGCTCCTCAGTAGCCTCAGCAGCGGGCTCCTCAGCAGCCTCAGATGCGGGTGCGTCCTCGATGGGTGCCGCCAGGGTGAAGGACTCGACCGGAACGGATTCAGCGGGTGCTTCCGAATCCACAGCCAGCGGGTCGGTGGTTTCTACGGCGGTTTCTGCGGTGGGCTCGGGCGCCGCCGGAGCCGCAGGTGCTGCCGGGGTAGCGGGCGCAGACGCAACAGGCGTAGCTGGTGCTACAGGCTCAGCGGGCTCGCGATGCACGAACACCTCGGGCTCCTCAACCTGTGCCGGGCGCACCGAGCGGGCACGCTCCAGAAGCTCCTTGAGCTTGCGCTCATCAGCGCTCTCGGAGGAAGTAAGGGGTGCCGGTGCGGGCTCGGGTGCCTTCGGCAGTCGGGCGGGAGGAACCTCCACGGGAGCCTTCTTCGCGGCGGCGGCAACAGCGTCCTCACTATTGCCCATTAGGAAGTACGCCGCCTCATTCGACGCGTACAGGCCCTGGTTCGCCGGGTTGTACACCCAACGTGCGGGGAAGACCACCTGCGCGGGCAGGTTCTGACGCACCGAATCCTTCAGCGCAATATCAACCTCAACGCGCCACTGGCCGTTCTCCTGCTGGCGGGTCGTCCAATCCTGGGTGGCCTCCTCAAAACCGTAACGCTCCGAAACCTCTTCAATGCGGGCGCTGAGCGTCACCGGAATCTGCGCGCTACCCGAAGCCGAATCGCGGCGACCAATCTTCACGCTCTGAGCGGCACGAATAATGTGGGCACGCTCGGCAACAATCGGCCACTCGTAGCGGCGCACGCGCTCCGGCTCCCAACCGGACTCTTCAGCGATTTCCTCAACGGAGGCACCCTGACGGAAACGGGTCTGAATATCGCGCGGACCGTAGGTGCCCTTAGCGCCCAGGCCGCGGGCGGGCTGAATACGGCGAGCCTTGGTGATGCTCGTGCGCAGGTTCGCGTCAATCGGCAGCAAGAAGCGGGTGCCGTCAGCAGACTCAAGCACCAGATTTTCGCCGTCATCGTGAACGCCAATCAGACGCAGTTCAAGCATGAGAACCTCCATAGGTGAACCGGACGCGTTCGTGAATGTGTTGCACGGAACGCAAACTACCTACCAGGGTACCGTGAAAGCGCGGTAAATCAGTAGCGGAGGCGGGATTTTCACCAAAAAAAGATGTACTTTTCGCACCGAAAAAGATAGAATGTGACGCCTAAACAGTCCAAAGCCTACCCAGGATTAGACAAATAGGGTGCCAATGGTGAACAATACCTGGCATGCCGTCAGGGTTAATTACACGCCAGCGGCACCTAGAGCACTCAATAAACCAGCGTGGCCTAGTCCAACACACAGCCACAGAACCAACGGAGCGTGAAAGTTTGGCAACTGATTACGATGCACCTCGCAAGCAGGACGAAGAGCAGAACGAAGAGTCCTACGAGGAGCTGAACGCCCGCCGTTCCGAGATGCAGTCCGGTGCGGTGGACGAAGACGAGAACAGCGCAGCAGAAAGCTTCGAGCTGCCCGGTGCTGACCTCTCCAACGAGGAGCTGAACGTTGTTGTTCTGCCCGCTCAGGACGACGAGTTCACCTGCGCATCCTGCTTCCTGGTGCGCCACCGCTCACAGATCGCACGCGAAGAGGGCGGCCTGTCCTACTGCATCGAGTGCGAGGGCTAAAACTTTAGGGAAGGGCTAACACCCACCCGACATACACCTCATGACGGGGCGAGTGCCGAGTGCACCCGCCCCGTTGAGTATGTGTTGTTGAGTATGTGAAAGCCGCGCACGCAAGAACAGCGCCGTGTCTGCACCCAGCACGGCACGCTGTGGCACGCGCTGAACGCGAACACGTAACGAAAACACCCCGCAGTAGAGTCTCAACACAGCGCGAGGTGATGGCACAGACACCCGCGAAAGGTTAGAGTATTGACCATGATGACCCCCGTAAACGTCCACATTAAGCTGCTCGACCCCGAGCTGCCCGCACCCGCCTACGCAAAGCCCGGCGACGCCGGCGCTGACCTGCGCTCCCGCATCGACTTCGAACTGGAACCGGGCGAACGCGCCCTCGTCCCCACCGGTGTGGCAATCGCCCTGCCCGAAGGCTACGTCGGTCTGGTGCACCCGCGCTCCGGCCTGGCGACCAAGAACGGTATCACCATCGTGAACGCACCCGGCACCGTTGATTCCGGCTACCGCGGCGAGCTGATGGTCACCCTGCTCAACACTGACAAGACCAAGTCCTTCCACGTGCAGCGCGGCGACCGCATTGCCCAGCTGGTCATTCAGAAGTACGAGCACGCAACCTTTACCGTGGTGGATGAACTGGAACAGACCGAACGCGGCTCCAGCGGCTTCGGCTCCAGCGGAATCCACTAGTCTGCTCTCACCGCGATTGCCGCACGAGAGAAGAGAAGAAAACCCCGCACTCTGCGTGCGGTGAAAGTAGGAATACCATGTTCGGATTTGGTAAGAAGAAGCACGCCGCCGAGGTTGAAGAGGCAAAGACCGAAGAGGCAGTCGAGGCGACCGAAGAAACCACTGAAGCTGAGGACAGCGCGGCTGAGGGTACTGAGGCTGAGGGCACCGAAGCTGACGCTCCCGAGGTCATCAAGTACGACCGCGTCAACGGCCCCCACGACATTGAAGAAGTCACCGCCGAAGATCTCGAAGACTACGTCGACCTGGGTGCGCTGCGCATCAAGCTGCTCGACGGCATGAACCTGCGCCTCGAAACTGATGACGCAACCGGCGCGGTAATCGCCGCAACCATCACCCGCGACGGCGCAACCCTGCAGGTGCAGGCATTCGCCGCACCGCGCACCACCGGCATCTGGGACGACATCCGTCACGACCTGACCGAATCCGTCGCCTCCCAGGGCGGCGTTGTCGAAATTTACGCCGGCGTCTTCGGTGCCGAGATGCTCACCCGCCTGCCCGCCGTCACCCCGGACGGCCAGCCCGGCGAGCGCATCGCCCGCTTCGTGGGTGTGGACGGCCCCCGCTGGTTCCTGCGCGGCGTCATCTCCGGCGCGGCTGTGCTTGGTGACGATAAGGCTGCCGCCTCCGTGGAGGAAGTATTCCGAACCGTCGTGGTGGACCGTGGCGACGACCCGCGCCCGCCGCGTGAACTGCTGCCCATGACTCTGCCCGCCGACCTGGTCGCTGCGGCTGAGGAAGAGCCCGCCGTTGAGGAAGAAACCGAGAATGAGCACAGCAAACTGCGCCCGATGCCTCGCCGCGGCCCTGAGATTACCGAGATTGGCTAATGCCTGAGTTCTCGAACTACCCGAGTGCGCTCGCGGTTCCTGAGGAGCAGATTCTTGCTCCCGGGTACCCCGAGCGCTTTCGCGTACGCCTTGCCGGACGCGTGGAGCAGGTATGGTTGCCGACCGCCCAGGATAAGCCGATGTACCGTGCCGAGCTGGTGGTGGCTAAGTCGAAGCCGCTACAGTGGTCGAGCCCGCTGGCGCTGATTGGTATGCCGATTGTGGAGCCGCCCGGTGAGGATTTCGAGGAGGAATCCGAGGACCCGAAGAAGCAACACCATCTGAACACGGCGTCTTTGGCGACCGTGGCGGTGCAGGAACCGCACGAGGTGTCTTTCCCGCCCTATGCGCCGTTTAATCCGGGGGATAGGGTCATGCTCAAGTGGCAGGGTCAGCAGATGGTGCCCGGTGTGCATGCCGGTGCGCTGCTGCGCTGTTCTGGTGTGGTGTCTGTGAGGGCGCATCAGCCGGTGATTTATAACCCGCGCTATGAGATTGTGCCGCAATTCTTTGTGGAGAAGGGAAAATATGAGCGCTGAGCAGTCTTCGACCCAGCCCGATCCGAACGCTAACCCCGCACCTAGCCCCGCAGATGCCCCGGCGCGGGAGGGGAATCAGCTGGCGCGGAGCCTGAGCGCCTCCATGGGTGCGAATATGCGCCGCACCGCTAACGGCGACGTGGATATTCTGCACGCTATCGGCGGCTGGCGCGGCCTGGTGGAATCCTCCCTGCCCGCTGTGGCGTTCCTGGTGCTGTTCACCGTGACGAAGGAACTGAACCTATCCCTGATCGCGGCGTTGGCTGCGGCGGGCGTGTTCACCCTGATTCGCCTGGTGCAGGGCTCCAAGCTGGTGAGTGCGCTGACCGGTCTGGTGGGCGTGGCGATCTGTGCCTTTGCCGCGTACCGTACCGGTAATGCGAGCGACTACTTTGTGGTCGGTTTCTGGACGAACGGCGTGTACATTCTGGCGTATCTGCTGTCGATGCTGGTGCGTTGGCCGCTGATGGGCCTGATTTTCGCGGTTATTCGTGGTGAGGCGCTGAGCTGGCGCCAGAACCCGGTGCGTTTGCGTCAGTACATGCTTGCCACCTGGATTATTACCGTGCTGATGATGCTGCGCCTTGCCGTGCAGGTGCCCCTGTACTTCGCGAATAATGTGGAGGCGCTGGGCGCCACCCGCCTGATTATGGGCCTGCCGCTGTACGCTTTGGGTGTGTGGCTGGCGTGGCGTGTGTCGGCTCCCGAGGAGGCGCTGAACACTGAAGCACCGGACGCTGAGGAAGCTGAGGCGGCCGAGGTAGCCGCAGAGTCGGAAGGCTCTGAAGGTGCTGAAAACCCTGAAGGTTCTGAAGGGTCTGAAGATTATGAAGGTTCTGGGAACCGCTAAGGTACGCCCCGCAACTTCACGAAATAGCTTCATCAAAAGCTTCATAAAAGTAGGCGAAAGCTCCGGTACCCGTGAAGGGTGACCGGGGCTTTCGCCTCCTCAAATTTAGGGGAGAACCACGCCTCGCAACGCTTATGTGAACAGTACTATGCGAACAGTGCGCGGATCTGATCCTCACCGGCAATGGTCGTGATGAAGAACAGCTCGTCGCCACCCTCAATCGCCACGTCGGCACTGGGCGGGATGGGGGCCCCGTCACGCAGGATTGCGGTGAGCACCGTATCGGCGGGCCACTGCACGTGGTCCACGCGGTAACCAATGACGGGGTGGCCGTCCGGCACCGTGTACTCGGCGAGGGTCGCGCCGCCAGCCTGCAGGGTCAGCAGGCGTACCACGTCGCCGACTTCCACGGCTTCCTCGACGAGGGCGGTCATCAGGCGCGGGGTAGACACCGCAACGTCCACGCCCCAGGAGTCGTCAAAGAGCCACTCATTACGCGGGTTGTTCACGCGCGCCACGGTGCGCGGCACACCAAACTCACTGCGAACCAGCAGGGAGACCATCAGGTTTGCCTTGTCGTCACCGGTTGCGGCAACGACCACGTCCGCCTTGTTCGGGTGTACCTGGCGCAGCACGGACAGCTCGCAGGCGTCACCAATATGCCAGCGCACGCCGGGCAGATCGGCACGCTTCTTAGCTTCCGGCTTGGAGTCGATGATGGTCACGTCGTGGCCGTTCATCATGAGCTCTTTAGCGATGGAGGCGCCCACGGAACCGGCACCAACAATGAGGACCTTCACTTACTTCTCACCTTTCGAGTGGTCACGATGGCGGCCGATGAGTTCGAGGGGTTCGGGCAGCTCCGGGGGAGTGTCACCGAGGTGGAATTCATGCTCGATGACGGGGCCGTCGTTGTGCTTCTGCTCGGCGGGTTTCTTCGGGCCGTGGGGATGCTTGCGGTGCGGATGCTTGCGGTGGCCCGAAGCGGGGGCGTAGTCCCCCTCAGCCTCCGCTTCTTCGTCTTCAACGCGCGGCGGGCGGGAGAGAATGCGGGTTACGTCCGCAACGTCGTCGGTGCGCATCATGACGTGCACGCTATCGCCCTGCTGGTAGGCAGTATCGGGGCGGGGGAGCATGCCCTCGCCAAAGCGGGTGATGTAGGCGATGCGCACCCCGGCGGCACGTTCGATGCTGGTCAGGGCGTGGCCTGCCCAGCCGTCGTCGAGCGGAATTTCGGTGAGCATGAGGCGGCCCGAGGGTTCACGGAAATCACCCTTGAGCGCCTGCTCGGGCAGCAGGCGGCGCAGCACCTGGTCGGTGGACCAACGCACCGACGCGACCGTGGGAATGCCCATGCGCTGGAAGAATTCGGCGCGGTTCGGGTCGTACACACGCGCCACAACGTTCTTCACCTTGAACATTTCACGTGCCACACGGGCGGCAATAATATTCGAGTTATCGCCCGAAGAGACGGCGGCAAAAGCGTACGCCTCGGTAATACCGGCACGCTTGAGAGTGTCCTCATCAAAACCAACACCGGTCACCAGGCGGCCCTCAAAGCCCTTACGCAACGGCTGGAAAGCACGTTCGTCCTGGTCAATGACGGCGACCGTATGCCCCGAAGCTTCCAGAGTGCGCGCCAACATGACGCCCACGCGCCCGGCACCCATAATGACGAAGTGAGGCATACAACCCTCCGAATGTGTTGATGTTTTGCGTCGATAAGGCGTGACCGCCTACCTCTACCAGTGTAATGGGCGGGTGAGCCTCCACGCTGAGGCTCCGTGATATTCCGCTCGCAATGCCCACTATTCGGCTGAATAAAATTGAGCTTTGAAGCCGTGACCGATAGCCTTAACAGCGTGAGGAATCGTTGGGATAGGATGCGCATCGCCCTGACCGGTCAGCCGGTCAGCACGCGAAATCTTTCGGCAGTCGCGCTGCCGAAGCGCTACGCCCTGCCTCTTTTCGGTGCCGACGGCATCTCTTCGGTCGCCTACGCCGCCGACCAGATGATTCTGACCCTTGCCGCCGCGGGTGCTTCTGCGCTCGCTTTTTCACCCTGGATTGGTTTGGGTGTGGCGATGGTGGGTCTGCTGGTGATTGGCACGTACCGGTACAACATCAACCAGATTGCTTCCGAGGGCGATATTCAGCTGGTGCACCGCAAACTGGGTGCGTTGCCCTCGATCGTGATGGGTGCATCCTCGCTGATGGACTATATGCTCACGGTGGCGGTGTCTATGTCTTCGGCGTCCTCGTTTTTGGTGGCGCTGTACCCGCAGATTCAGGATGGGCGCACCCTCATTGCGGTGCTGCTCATTGTTGCCCTGACGCTGTTTGCGCTGCGCGGCGTGCAGCTGCTGGGCAAGATTGCGTACTGGCCGCTGTACGTTTTCTTGGCGCTGTTGGGAGTCACCCTCATTGTGGGTTGGATTCGTGCCGCCACGGGTACTCTGCCGCTGGCTGAATCGGCAACCTACGTGATTGCCCCTGAGCTGGAGACCCATTCGCTGGAGGGCCTGGCGCTGGTGCTGCTTCTGGCGCGTTCGTTTTCCGCCGGCCTGGTGGCGTTCTCGGGTGTTTCTACGATTTCTAATTCGGTGAAGTATTTCCGCCGCCCGAAGAAATATAATGCGGCGGTCACCATGATGCTGATGGGCCTGATCACCTCGGTCCTACTGGTGAGCCTGCTCGGTTTTGCGGCGGCAACCCGTGTGCACATGGTGCACGATACGACCCGTTTCTTGTTTATTGACGGGCATACGCCGGGGGAGTACTTCCACCAGAAGCCGGCGCTGTACCAGGTTGCTTTGGCGATTTATCAGGGTGTGCCGTTCTTTGCGCAGCTGCTGGTGTTCGCCACGGTGGGCGTGCTGATTATCGCCTCGCTGACTGCGTTTACGGGCTTCCCGGTGATTGCCTCGTCGCTGGCTGATTACCAGTACCTGCCGGTGTTCTTCCGCAGTGTAGAATCGCGCGGCCTGTACGCGAACGGTGTGCTGGCGCTGTCGGCATTCTCAATTTTCCTCACCTGCATTTTCGGTTCGGACGTGTACTCGCTCATCCAGCTGTACATTGTGGGCATGTGCCTGTCCATGGTGCTGGTGCAGCTGGCGGTGGTGCGCTACCGCATGCGCCTGCTGCGTATTACCCTCGCGCAGATGCCGCGCCGCGCCCTGTTGCGCGATATCGCGGTCTCTTTGGTGGGTGTGATTGTGACCGCCGCGGTGCTGGTCATCGTCGTGGTGACGAAGTTCACCGCAGGTGCGTGGCTCTCCCTTGGAATGATTGCCCTGATGGTTGGAGGTATGGTTGTGACTCGCCGCCACTACGATGCGGTGGATGCCGCCCTGGACATCCCCCTGAACGCCGAATCCGTTGCGGATGTGGCGGCACTGCCTTCGCGTGTGCACGCCATCGTGTACGTGGAGCGTGTGCGCCGCCCGGCGGTTCGTGCCCTCTCGTATGCGCGTGCTGGCCGCCCCTCCACGATTGAGGCGCTGACGGTCAACAACGACCGCGCCGCCCTGGAGATTGTGAAGAAGCGCTGGTACGCCCTCGGTATTCCCGTGCCGCTGTCGGTCATTGATTCGCCGTACCGTGACACGGTGGATGCGGTCGTCTCGTATATTCGCCGCCGCCGCAAGAAGTCGCCGCGCGATATTTTGGTGGTGTACCTGCCGGAGTTCGTGGTGCAGCACTGGTGGCAGCGTCTTCTGCACCGCCGCACGGTGCGCCGCCTCAAGCGGGCGCTTCTCCACG
>CALGXU010000031.1 GCA_937935205.1 uncultured Rothia sp. | reverse complement strand
TTAGGGGGTAAACCCCTCTCTCATCTGCTATTGGCTCTTGTGGAAAGCCATAGCGCCGCTGAGGATTGTGCACGCCGTTTCAATGACGTTCACTGTGGTTCGTTCCAGTATTGAAGCGTCTTTCTCAGACCATGAGGCGACATAGGAAACACTGCTAGAAGCGCTCTTGAGGCCCCAACAGTAAGCGACCATATAGGCGACTGATTCCGCCTCAGTCTCAGCTATGGAGCGGCAACCGTTTACGTTGGTACGGTATGCGTCCATGTCCATATCTGAGTGCATGAGAGCATGGGCAATCTCATGCGCTAGCGTGATAGCTTTGAGGCTTAGGGGGCGTAGTGCGTTGATGGTGATTACCCCGCTGTTATGGTCGGTGTATCCGCCTAGGCTAGCCTTCAGGGGCGTCTGTACGACCTTCCAGCCGCTAGCGGTGATATACGCTTCCAACAGCTCATAGAGCCCGTAATCAGCCGTTACAGCCTGAATCTGGCTATCGAGAGAATCCAGCTGAGAAACGTCATACTTTGCGTTGGAGGGCTCCATAATATAGCGCCAATCCCCGGTGATGTGCATTTCCCTCACCCTTTCATGAAATGCCTCCAGAATGTCAAACATGTTTTCTACGCGGGCGTTTTCCTGAACCATTTTTAATCTCCTTAATTTTTGTGGTTATATGCATATCCTCCCAAAATTTTTTTTGCATATTTTCCCCAAAAATAGGGTTTGTCCCGCCGCTAAATTTACATTCTTTAGGGCATAAAAATCAGGGGTTACCTCATATATGAGGTGCCCCCTGATTTGGTGATTTCTTTAGCGCTGAAGCTCTTGACGATATGCCTTTAGAGCAGCATCAAGCTTCTGGCCAGTAGTATCGATGAGCTGATCGAGCAGCCCTCCATCACGGTAGAAATCAGTACACGCACGTTCGACGTGGGCATATTCTTCCTCGAGCGTTTCAGGGTTCCCACTGAAAGGAGCGTGATCGAAGGTGGGGCGGTACTGGGCTCGAGCATGGGAGTAGTACATGCTGCTCACACTGGGGTGAGTGTATTTCTCGATAGATGTCTGCAGGTAATCAGTGAAGGCCTGCATACGGGTATCGTGAGCATGCTTGTGCTCAGCTTCTTCCAACGTCGCCCCAGCAATCGGCAAGATCGGCACTTCAAGGCTTTGACCATCAAAGCCCAGTAGAGCCGTATCGGTGTGCCCCAGCGGCTGGAGAGTGAAGAGCTCCCCGTCAGAGGTTCGTACAGTGGCATAGCCTTCAGCCAGGTTCACAGCTTCCACCTGACCAACCACAAACTTCACGATACGGGCTTGCGCCAGATCATTGGGGCGAATCCAGAAGCAGGCCGACGACTGTAGGATGCTACCGGCTTGTACCTGAAGGGTGCTGGTCAGCTGCAGGATCTCACCGGTGAGGGTGGGGGCGCCGTAGTGCGGGAGCGGGTCAATCAGGCGATCTTTATGAGCGTATGCCTGCTCCTTCAGGGCCTTGAGGATGATCTTAGTGGCGGCTAGATTGTGCTTGCGCAGCTTCTTGGCGTAGCGGTTATAGGTATCTAGCAAGGACCTAGCTCGACTGAGGTTCTCACTAGCATCATCCCCGAAAGCATAGGCCTCATCGTAGTTGTTGGGGTTGTGGGGTTCATGATTCAAGACCAGGGTTTCACGCAAGAACGGATCTGCTGCTAGCAGATGGTTCAAGGTATCCCGTGCGGTTATTTGCGGCTCCATGGCTCTCACTTTCTTTAGATGGATCGGTTAGTAGTTTATGGTGGGCAGGTCTGTTCATCATGCTACTGCTGTCGTCCTGGGCCCCTAGGTTTTCTCTATTATGTCCCGCTCGTAAAGAACGGGCTGCTAGCCTCTGACACTACCCCTCTTTGAAGGTAGTGCCAGACGCCTTCAGCTAGGCGTTTGGCTAGTCTATGGAGCCTATGCCTTCAGCGTCCTCTATGGACTCTATGCCTTCCTCAGCGGCATTCTCAGCGGTTCCCTGAAGGGTGATGAGGTGAGCCGCCTCAGCCTCTCTCTGTTGCTCTCTGAAGGCTCTGAGAAGGGCTATGTTACAGAAGCCCAAAACCAACAAGAAAGGACTCAGAACCAGAAGGCTCAGAAGGAACTCAAGAATTGCCAAAAGATGCATGATGATGCCTCCAAAAATTAGGTGGTTGTGACAGGGTCATCATGCTGTTTTATAGGGGGCAATTTCTGAGTTTTCCCTCGTATGTCCCAAACCCAAATCAAGAGCGGTCAGGTACCTATCACCCCTTTAGGGGTGATAGGTACCCGGGCGCCTTACCGGATAACGGGACGGGGCGGGTTAGCCTTTAGCGGCGCTGGAAGAGACGGCGGAACAGAGCACGCCAGCGGTATGTGAAAGTGCGACGGCGGGCGTCCTCTTCTATGACAGCGCTCATGTCGAAGGCGCCGCCGTGCTCAAGTCGAGTCGTACAGCAAACGCCGCCGTTTTCCGGGTGTGCTTTTGAGAAGACCGTGAAATGTTCGACGGGGATTACGGGACAGGTGCAGTATTCGACGTAGTAGGTCATTTTTTCCTCCAATTAGGATTTGAATTTAATGTGTTATCCGATATGACCATCTTCCTATTTTTTCCCGCAGCCAATTCTAGAAATTCCCTGTTTGTCCCTTTAGTAAATTAGGTATTTATTTGAAAATATTCAGACAAAAGATAAAAGGGTGCAAAGAATGACTATATTCATTCTTCACACCCTTTTGGAAATGGGATTTTATACAGACTGCTAGACGGTGAGAGTATCCGGGCGGCGGCGCCAACCTAGTCGACTCAGGGCGGCGGTAAGTTCGGCGGTGGTGGCCGGGTACTGACCTGCAGCACGTGGGATATTAACGGTGGCGTCTTCACCGTAGTGTGGATAGTTCCGCAACAGGATGCTCATGCATCCGGCAACCAGATCAGGGGTAATTTGGTCCACCACAGTAGCACCCCTACCCCTGATCTGTAGCTCTAGCACCTAGTAACGCACCGGCCAACCAGGAGGGCACTGAATCGAAACATCACCACGAGATACCCGCAAATACGCCTGCAAGTCTTCCATCTGAGCAGCATACCAACCCCGTTGTGCCACATGCAGACTCAGAGCATCCACCTCAAACAACTCAGGACTCTCAGCAGTAAGCTTCACGCTCAACTCAGCACCAGCCCGCGCATCAGCGGTAGCATTATGCGCCGCCGCACCAAGCTCCACACCATACGCCTGACACAAAGCACCAAGATTACGACGACCACGCCATTTCAGATGTGCTTTACGGTGCATCGTCAAACCATCAATCAACCTCATACGACCGCCGTAAATATCCGCAAAGTCATCACCCAAAGCCAAGCCATGGCGGCGGCTCTCATGAAGAAGCACCGTCATATCAAATGACCCATTGAAAGCAACAATAGGCATACGGTAACGGACACACTGCGCCAAAGCCGCCAGAATTTCAGCGATACCATCACGGGCAACCATACCCATATCATGCACATATGCGGTACTTAAACCATTGACAGCAGTAGCGGCAGCAGGCACCTCGATACCGGGATTAATAAGCCAGGTACGACGCTTCACCAAAACGTGGTCGGCATTGTAATACAACAAAGAAGCACTGATAATGCGGTCGACCTTTTCCTGCACGCCAGTAGTTTCAGTATCAAAAGCAACATAGCCATTCTCAAACCAGGTCTGCGCCATTTTTAAAATCCTTTCCTCCACATATCATGACATGACATGCAATGCATTTCCGAAACGATTCAGAATATGACAATTATTAATTTCCATATTCCGTTTTCCATGCCTTCATTGTGCATTATTTTAAATACTCAGAAATTAATATTTTGAAGGTTTGTCCCTTTCCTAAATCAGGCAGAGGGCAACCCAAGCAAAGCAGCACCCCACCACACTCGCACACCATCAGAAAGCCCCCTCAGCACAGAACCGCCCCCTCAGCACAGAACCGCACCCTCAGCACAGAACCGCACCCTCAGCGCTCGCAGTGCTGATCTACTAGGGCTTCACGAGTGACATGCATGCATTTACAGGGACCTTTCGACACGACCCTAAGGAACCAGGGTGTCTTCGCCTCTGAGGTCTCGGTAGATACAGGACTCTAACCCCTAGTGCGGGAATTGCTGTCCGACTACTCACTGCAGGTTCCGCCCCCCTAAAGAGGAACTGGTAGACGGAGGCAAAACACTCCACCTTACCGGTGAAGCAAACGCTTGGTGCGAACACACAAAGATAACCTTCACCCGTTTTAGCGCCTCAGGAGCGGGTTTAGTGCCTTAAATGTGACTTAGTCCTGAACCAGATACAGCGCGAGGTGATGGTGCACCCTACGTTTTTTACCTAAAATATAGAAATGGCCTCACAGCACAGCTGCAAGGCCATCTCAATCCCCTCACGACGAAGGGAGGTGAGAACCATGGACAAGCGATACGCTAAGCGATTCGCTCTCCTGCTTAAGCTAGTCTCAGGAATCATTGGCACGATTGCGGCAACGGTCCAAATTATCGATTTTGTGACTAAGCTGTAGGCACTCACCGCGGGGCTACTGGCAGTGTTGCAGCACTGTTAGTAGTCCCGCTTTTATATGCCCGGAACGCCCCTGGTGTGCACACTAATCCACCACCGGTAGCGCACCGGAAATAAGCTTCTATTGGCTATTAGCCTATCCCGACACTTGACTTTTGTCAAGTTACTTTTTTAAGTTTTATAACGTTTGTATAACAAGAAATTGTGTACCGACACACGCTGAGCACCGAAAAATCAGCACATAACGCCACACTCCCCGCACGACATACAACCTAGTCAGCAGACAATTTTCCGCTAAACACCAAAGGCATCCTGCACCCACTACAGCCCAACAAACTAACAATCCTTCCGGGCATACGGGGGATGGAAAAGCTAACATCTTGTCAAATCTTTTTTTGACGTTTGTAAAGTCTGTCTTTGACGTTTTGTCTAATATCTACTCGTGTACCAGCACACACTGAGCACCGAAAAATCAGCACATAACGCCACACTCCCCGCACGATAAGCAACCATTTCAGCAGACAGTTTTCCGCTAAACGCCAAGGGCGTCCTCACCCACTGCAGCCCAACAAATCAACAATCCTTCCGAACATACGGGGGGGGGATGGAGATACAGCTCAGACACTCGCTATCGGCAACAGGCACAAAAATAGAGGGCTCTTCGAACCACAGTCCAAAGAACCCTCTACAAAACGGTTTTAACTCACTTCTAAACTACCGCATCTTTCAGACAACCAACACACAGACATACCCCCTCAAGGCGGCAACACCTTCCACACCACCTTAGGAAAGCAGAGCACCAGCCATCTTCTAATCAGCCAAAGTCTTATACCCCGTGCCAATCTCACGCGCAGAATGCAAACGAATCCCACGCACCAAACGACCAGTACCACGCTGATCAATACGTTCAACACGCGCAATAAGATTCGGGTCCACTTCAGCAATCTCTCGAGCCGCATCAATAAACTTCTTCCGAAACGCCTTCACACTGGTATCAGCACCAAACTGTCCAGCCAACGCCTCCCACGAAATCACCGCACGCGTCGGAACACCCTGCTCCACCTGATACAAGCGATGCTTAAGCCACAGGAAAATATCAAGCGTCAACGGCGACTTCGTCAAAGACACCAACTGCTCCCAACGATGACGCCCATGAGGAATCGGATACCGCTGAACCACCTGATCATAGAAACGCTGACTCAGCACCAACTGACTCTTACGCTCATTGAGGTTCCCGTCAGGACTAAAAGCGATGGTCACCTCTTCACCCACCACACAGTTGATGGTGTGCACCAGATGGTCCCCATCAGCGTCCGTACTCACCGTCGTGGACTGGAGCGTAAGAGCTAGCAGCGCTCGCAACTGGCGTTCGACTTCGCGGGCGTTTCGGGAGCTCCAGGGGATGCCGAGGTCCCGCAGGAACCCTTTATAACTAGTGGCCAGACTGATGTGCGGGCCACCTGCTTTAACAGCTTCGGTGCACAAATAGTGCAGCAGGATACGGGAGTACTTACCGTAAGGCACGAGGCGTTCGGTTTGGGGGGTGCCGTCTCGATCTACCGTAGTGATGATTCCGGCGGTCATGGTCAATGAGTGGTTGCCGTTATGGCGTTCCCAGGAGATGGAGGGAATGTCGGTCTTCTCTCCTCCGCTGGTGCGCATCACAGGTGCACGGTGAGGCAGAGCGAAGGAGAGGAACGTTTCGGGGTAGTGTGCGATGCGTGAATCTTCAGATGATTCACTCCACTGCGCAACGTCGCCGCTGGGTTCATTGGTAGACTTGGTCATGTCTTCCTCTTTTTTCATGCTTATTTTTGGGAAGGCTACGCCGCCAGGAGGAAATCGCCCTTTTCTTCTGGCGGTATTTTCATACCGTCAGAGTCCTCCTGGAGAATGTTTACTTCCCAGACTCATCGGTTGGTGAATATAACGAGTGAGTACCTCGATATTAGCATATTCTTTCGATTGCACCGCCGTGCATTTTTCAACTCAACTCCCCCTGCATCAGAGATGAATTTAGGAGGGGGACATTTTGTACCTAATTGCCCTTTGGCACCTCTTTCTAGTGCTTTGAAAAGCTGCTCTTCACCTCAGGGTCCCCACCTCGTTTTCACTAAAGGTTGAAGTGAACTTTAGGGTGGGGACATTTCGTACCCAATACGTTTTTAAGGGGGGGACATTTCGTACCCAATACCAGAAAATACGGGGGGCACTCCATCTCAAAAAAGGGGGACATTTCGTACCCAATAGGGGGGACATTTCGTACCCAATAGGGGGGACATTTCGTACCCAATACCTTCAAAAAAAGAGGCCGAAAAATGCACCATAATGCCATGTCAAACCCATATTTGCGCACAGTGCATTTTGTGCCCCCCTAAATGGTATTTCCTAAATGATTATTTCCTAAATGGGGCTGCTCAGTCGCCGCGCCCCCTCCCCCATGGCTATGCCGCCGTGCGGCGGCCCAAGGACCTCGCTATCGCTCGGACTGTTGGGGGAACCCCTCTCGCGGGGTTCCCCCAAACCCCCTCCCCCCGAAGGCCCAACGATCTTCGTTCGTGGTGTCAAGCCCTGGTGCTCTCTCGCTTCGCTCGATGCGCTCCAGGACGACAACCACTCACTTTCGATCGTTGGGCTTCAGGTCGGTGCGCTCACCTGAGTCGGTGATTCAGATATCTGCTCACCTTTTCCTGAATTCTTTGGTTCTTAAAATGCTTACGATTGGCTTGAGTTTTTAAGCGTGCGGGCGTTCTGTTCTTAATCGCGGGCGCATGTGCTGCGGGTGCGGGCACGCAGCCAATGGGGTGTGACTTTTCAAAGCCCAGGATTGCTTCTGGGGTATCGCCCTAAAGAAGCAAACCATCCCTAGAGGCTCTCTATGGGCCCTGTAAGAGCTTTTCATGCCTCAAGTGGGTGATCCGACGTTTTTTACTTTTTCGCCCGGCAGGCAGCCGTCTAGCGGCTTTTTAGAGGGTGGCAAGTTTAGATGCAGGCGATGACACCAACATCCACCCCACCAACACCACGCCGCACCCCCTCAAGCCCGACAAACACCACCAAAACCCCGCACCAGAAGCCCCAGAAGGCACCTCTAAGCCACTTTTACGCCAAAGACGATAGATTCCCCATCTGCACGAAAAAAGCCCCGCAGAAACCACTGCAGGGCTTTAAAAAAAATTTGGGACACAAAAAAGGACTGCGTGCCACATCTCCTAAAATCACCGGGAAACATGGCACGCTGTCACAACCACACGACTACGACAGTTTGATCTTCTGTCCGTCGTTGCCCAAAGTATACATCTGCGCATTCGCCTCTGAACAACCACGCACCTCATTCACACCCACCAAAGACGCAAACTTCGTCGGAGCACTCTTGCACGCCCGAACCGTCACCGTACCAGTTGCCGCATCAATCGAAATACTACCGGTCATACCCAACGCGGCCAGCGCCTGATTACCCTCAGAAATCATGCGCTCCTGATCAACATTTCCATAATCACCAGCACCGGCCGCCACCACAATACGCGCCACCGACTGAGCAGCACCAGTAGCCTGCGACTGCGCCGAATTCTTCGCCCCCATATCCACCAACAAAACACCCATGGCAAACAGGAAAGCAGGCACCAAAACTATCAGCAAAACCGACTGCGCAGACCCCTCCTCACCACGAATGCGAACCTTCTGCGCCGCAGCACGTAAGCGCGCTCGCAACGTGGTGCACAACGTTGAGGATGCGGATTCAAAAATGGAGGTCATAGTGGTCGTCTCTCTCGTCGGTGAATGTGGTTCTAAGTATATATCTCTAGTACACATATACGAAAAAGGGGGGTAATGAAAATGCGGGCCCGACAGACACCTGCCAGACCCGCACTCTCAAGAAAGAACCAGAAAAAGACCTACCTAGTCCTTCTTATCTTTCTTCCT
>CALGXU010000030.1 GCA_937935205.1 uncultured Rothia sp. | reverse complement strand
CGGTCCGGAAGCACCCAAGACCGATACCCCGGCACCCGAGGCTCCCAAGACCGAGACCCCCGCTCCTGAGGCACCCGCGGCACCCGAGAACGCAACCCTCACCACCGAGGATGCTTCCCTGGACCCGAACGACCAGTACAACGTTCTGACCTTCAATGGCTCCGGCTTCACCCACGAGTCCGTCGCTAACGGTGTCCAGATTGCAATCTACCGCCTGGACGCAAACGGCAACATCACCGGCGACGCTCTGGCAACCCACGATATTCCCGCTTCTGAAATCGTGAACGGCACCTTCCGCGTCAAGGTCAGCGTTCTTGCCGAGCTGCTGCAGCCCGGTTACGCCTACGCAATGGTGGCAACCAGCGACCCCAATGGCCTGGTACACCAGGTGGCAGTCACCACCGCTACCGTGAGCGATGCGAACAACCCCGCACCGACCCTGCCGGCAGCTACCGAGGGTGACAACACCACCGTTCGCGATAACGGCGACGGCACCACCAGCGTCTTCACTGCTGAAATGCGCGAAGACGGTTCGGTTGTCGTAACCGAGACCCGTATGCCTTCTTCTCAGGCACCCAAGGCTAAGGTTGGCAACGCATCCGCTGCTACCTCCTCTAACTCCAAGGGTCACACTGTAGGTGTCTCCGGCACCAAGGGTTCGACTTCGACCTCTTCTTCGGCTTCCTCGAAGCCGCAGCTGGCTAACACCGGTGCTGAGGGTGTTGCAGGTATCGCAGGCGTTGGCGCCGCAGCTCTGATTGCTGGTGCCGCACTGATGCTCCTGCGCCGCCGTAGCCTCTAATAGCTCAGCCTCTATAGGTTAGGCTCTGAAAATCTGATACTCACCGCATGGGGTGAGTGAAACGAGTGCCGCCAATACTCTAGAAAGAGTGTTGGCGGCACTTTTGCGTGCCGGTGGTTTTGCTGAGCTGGTCTGCCGAGGTTATTTGTTGGGCATTTATTGGTATGCACGTTTTTAGTGAATGTGCCTGGAAAAGCGGCGTGACCTGCTATTTTTTCACTTAAAAGAATTAAATGCATGAATGTGCAGAATATTTTTATCTCAAATCCGTTAAAACTGCATATGCATGCAATAAAACCTTGAGTCTCAAGGGAGGGTTGAAAAATTTTGCCTAGTCCATGCAGTTTGGGTGCTCTTGATGCTGTTCCGGAGGGTGAAAAATATTCTATGTGGGTTATTGCACAGGAAAATACTTAGAAGGTAAAGCGGATTTACCGCAATAAACGCAAAAGTATTGTTAGTGTGGAATTACCGATAAATAGAGCGATTCCCTTCGCGGTAACTTTCACCACTCCATGAATGTTATGACTAGTCCGTACGTTATAGCGTTCAATCCCGAAGAGGCACCCGTCCACCTTCGATCCGTGGCACCCTCCGGAGGGTATCGTTCACACTCACAGAAGAAGGTGTGTCCCATGCCCGAACCCGCTCACTCAAAAACCCGTGCAACAGCCGCTATTGCTGCTTCCGTCCTGTCAGTCACCGGTGTTGGTGCTGCGCACGCAGATGTGCAGGTGCAGAATACCGGTGGTATGGCTTCGCCGACTACGGTGGAGCCCGATAATCCTCCCTCCGCGGAGGATGTAACCCCCATCGAAAACGTTGCTACCCAGAATTCCCCGCAGGTGTACGTAGAGCAGGGTATTGTCATTAA
>CALGXU010000029.1 GCA_937935205.1 uncultured Rothia sp. | reverse complement strand
CATTGTTGCCGTGGTTGACCCGCTGGGTCGCCGCATGGAGCGTTCCTTTGACACGAACGGCAATATTGACCGCATTACCCTGCCGGGTGGCGCGCAGTTCAGCTACGCCTACGATGGCTTGATGCGTCTGGTGCGCACCATTGATCCCGCCGGTGGCGTGTGGACTCGCGAGTATGATGCCGCAAGCACTCTGACAGCGTTGATTGACCCGACCGGTGTGAGTGTACGTACCTCCGTCGATTCCTCGCGCAAGACCATCACCACTAGTGATGGTGTTGACCGCGTGCGTATCTCGTGTGACCACCTGGGCCGCCCGGTGCGTAGCGAAGTCCTCCCCGAGGAATCTGGTCCGCAGGTTAGTGCAGATGCTGACGACCCGACTGTTTCCACGATGGTTTATGACGGTGCGGGTAACCCCGTGGAGGTTCTGGACGCTGAGGGCGGTCTGAGCCGTTACGAGTACAACGGTTCGAACCAGATGGTGCGCATGATTTCCCCCGCGGGTCGTGTGACCGAGTACAGCTACGATGCGTGCGGTCGACTGGCTGCAACCTATGAGGCTGCCGGTACTGCTGAGCAGTCTGTGACTCGTTACGAGTACGACGCTGATTCCCGTCTGATTCGCCAGGTGTACGGTGACGGCTCTGAGGCACGCGTTCGCTATGACGCGTGCGGTCGTGTGCTATCCATTACCGGTTCCGGCGTAGCTTCTCCGGTGTTCTACACCTGGGATTCCTGTGGCCGCGTGAAGAGCATCCGCGATAACAAGTGGGGTACTCGTTCGTTCACCTATGATGCCGCTTCTCAGGTGGTTGCGGTGACTAATGGTGCCGGTGGCGTGACCCATTACCGCTATGACGAGGCGGGTAACGTTACCTCTGTAATGGACCCTGCCGGTCGTATTACCAGCTACGAGTATGATCTGATGGGTAATGTCCTGGCGGTAACGGATCCGCTGGGTGTACGCACTACCTCTACCTATGACGCTGCCGGTCGTCTGCTGACCAGCACTGACGGTAATGGTGCTGTACATTCCTTCGGTTATGACCGTGACGGTGTTCCCTGCTCCCATTCGGTGAATGGTTCTTTGCTGTACCGTATGGAGCGTGATTCTGCGCGCCGTATGATGACAACTTATGATTACGCGGGTGTTGATGCGTTTGGTGCTCCCGTAGTGACGGTTGAGTCCTACGACCGTTTGGGCCGTCTGGTTCGTCAGCGCCGTGAGTTTGGTGCCCAGATTCCGGAGTCTTTCCGTACCGCGTACATGGATGAGACTGGCGGCTATGAGCTGTCCTACGCTTACGATGCTGATGGTCTGCGCACTGAGTTTGTGCACCCTCTGGGTTCGAGCGCTTATGCGTATGATGCTGCTGGCCGTATGGTCAAGCAGACTGATGTTACCGCGTACCGTCTGGATGGGACTGCGGTTACTTCTGAGTCTCGTGTGGAGTCTTCCTTTGAGTACAACGCGGTAGATGCGCTGGTGCGTGCGCAGGTGTCTGATTTGGCGGGTACTTGGGTTCGTGAGTTTGGTTACCGTGGTGCGCACATGAGCTCTGTGACTGAGCAGCCCGCTGTGGCAGACTCGGCTGTGGCAGACTCTTCTGAGGCTCTGCACACTGAGATTATTCGTGATGATTTGGGTCGTATTAGCGGTGTGGATTCGCCTGCTGGCCTGGTCATGTACACCTATACTGACGCGCAGATGCTCTCTTCTGCTGTTCGTGGTACCGAGACTATGCGTTGGGCCTATGATGCTGCTGGCGCGCTGGTGCGTGTTGAGTACTTTGATAGCGCCCAGCCCGAGAATGCTTGGGTGAAGGTGCTGGTCACTGATGAGGGTGCCCGCGTTCGCGCAGTATGTCTCTATAGTGTGCAGGATGAGGCGAAGACCGACTCCCCGTCGGCTGAGTTTGCCTCTGCTGTTGAGGACGCTCAGGCGTGGCTGGGTCAGTGCCCGGAGTCTGTAGAGCTTGAGGGCGTTACCTTGGTGCCGGTCTCGACGAGCGTGTTCTCCTATGACGGCAATGATTCGCGTCTTCTGCAGGTTTCTTCGGATGGTTCTGGCTCGTCGCTGACTTATGGTGCGGCTGGGTTTGTGAACTCGGTGGCATCGTGGGGCTCTGCAGGCGATTCTGCTGTGTCCTTCTCCCTGCTGTGTGCTTCTACTGATGGTCGTGTGCTTGCTGCCGGTGGTGCGCCTGCTGGTGCACCCGAGTTTGGCGTACCCTCAACCGGTACTGGCACTGCTGTTGGTTCTGTGGCTGGTTTTGATGCTTCGGTGATGCACCCGCTGGTGTGGGATGAGAATTCGTTTGTTCCGCGTGTGCTGGGTGTGGGCGGCTCGTCGATGCCTTCTGTGGGTTCGTTGGTGCCTGGTGCTGGTTCTGGTGCAGGTCTGCTGGACCCGTATGGTTGGGATTCTTTGGGTGTTGCCGCGCCTGCTCTGCCTTCTGCTCAGGGTGCTGGTGGTGTGCCTGTGTTGCCGGATTCGTTGGTTGGTGTTTCTGCGGCTTCGGGTGTGGTGCTGGGTTCTACTGGTTTTGAGGTGTTGGGTGCCCGCGTGGTGGATTCGCGTGTGGCTCGTTTTACTGCGCCTGACCCCCTGACTGCGCCTGTGGGTGCTGGTTGGGGTGCTGATCCGTTCTCGCTGGTGGGTGGTAATCCGGTTTCTTTGGTGGATCCGTGGGGTTTGTCGCCGGTGTCGGTGGAGGA
>CALGXU010000028.1 GCA_937935205.1 uncultured Rothia sp. | reverse complement strand
CGACCCGGCGCCGTAGGCGGGTGCGGGTGCGGGGAAAATAGTTGCGCCGCTCAGCTTTGCCGTGGAACCGTTAAACTCCACCGTGCCGAGGGCGGTCACCTTCATGCCAGGATAAATCGCCTGCGAGCGCGCGGTGCCGCTCCCCTGTTGCTGAGCTGCCGAGCTCGCCGCCGAACTTGCCTCCAGCCGCTGCACGGCGCTCTTTGCCGAACCGTCACGCCGGTACACGCGCACCCGCTCATTCACCAGCGCACGCACGCTCCGCCCCTGAATTTCCTCCAGCTTAATAACCACCAGAGTAGTGCGCGGATCCACGCGGCGAACCTGCTCCACCGTGCCATTCAGACGAAGCGAAGCACCCTGCGCCTGCTGCAGCGTGGCGCGGGATGCATCCACCCCCGTAGCGCACAAAAGCACCGCCTGAACCGTCACAATAAACGCCAGAAAAACCAGCTGACCGGTCGTGCGAAAGAGCAGACTGTAGGGCATCACCGCACGCGGCGGAAAGAACAGCAGAATCGCCAGGCACCCCAGCAGGGCAATGAGCACACACGCCAGCGGATGCACCACCCGCCACGTGCCCACGGTCAGCGCCACCGCGGTAAAAGCCCACAGCGCCAGCACCGTGAAACTCAGGCGAAAGTCCAGGTGAATGAGGCTTCCCTGGGCACGCAGCTCCTGCTCATCACGGTGGGTACGCCACCGTTCAGCGCCGATGCTCCAGCGGTAGCGGGCGCGGCGATACGCCGAAGCCACAGATTGGGAGAAGCGCCGGGTGAGGCGCAAGGAACCGGGAAATAGCTCCCGCTCCCCTGCCTGCTGGCGGTTCTGCAAGCGGTTCTGCTGGCTATTCTGTTTCGGCATTAGACCGTCACCAGCGGACGCAGATTCTCCAGCATCGACGGACCAATGCCGGGCACCGCATCCAGCTCATCCACGCTACGGAAACCACCGTGCGCCTCACGCCAGGCAATAATGCGCTGAGCCATCGCCGGACCAATACGCGGCAGGGTCTGCAGCTCCTCAGCGGTGGCGGTGTTAATGTTCACCGGAGTTGAGCCCTTCTGCGCGCTACCCGCAGGAGTTAGCGTGCGCGCAGGCTGAGGCTGCGTGCCACCCTGCGAAGCACCGTTCTGCGCTGCACCATTCGCCGCGTTACCCTGACCGGTATTCGCCGTGCCACCGTTGGGCTGAATCTGCGCAGGAGCAGCCGTCTCACCACGATGCGGCACATAAATCTGCACCCCGTCACTGAGCGCACCGGCAAGGTTCACGCGGTCCAGGTCAGCATCCGCGGCGGCACCGGAGGCGGCGGCAATCGCATCCACGGCACGACCCTGCGCGGGCAGAGTGTACACGCCGGGGTTGTTCACGGCACCCGCCACGTGCACCCGCACGGTAGCCTCACCGGAGGCGCCACCCTGCGCGGATTCACTCGGGTTAGCGCCCGGCTGAGCAGTAGACTGAGCACCGGGGCTCTGCTGGGCACCCACCGCCTGCACCGACTCGGCGGAAGCACTCGGGGAGGCGACCTGCTCGGCACGCGGCGCCGCCGAAAACTGGGTCACACCCCACACCACGGCAACCAACGCCAACACCGCCACCAGAAGCAGTACGCGCGGCGACAAGCCCCAACGGGTACTGCGGGTGGTGCCGGGCTGATCAGCCTGCTCCCACTCCGCCCAGTCGTCCACCTCGTTCCAGTCGGGCTGCTGATCCCAGTCAGCCCAACCATTCGACTCCGGGTGGGATGCCGCGGGTTCGGCAGGTGTTTCTTCGGCAGGCGCCTCCGCGGGCGTTACCTCAGTTGAGATTGCCATCGGCACGGTGTCCTCAGCATCCGGCGTACCGATCTTGCGGGCGCGGGGGCTGCGGTAGAGGCTGTTCATCAGGGAGCGGGCGCTACGCTGCGCGCTGCCCTGGTTCTGTACGTCGCTCAGGCTCTGCAGGTTGCTCTGGTTCTGCTCGTGGTTGGGGGTCATGC
>CALGXU010000027.1 GCA_937935205.1 uncultured Rothia sp. | reverse complement strand
CAACGTTCCGCACAGCACTCACTCACTGCACTGTCGGACGAACTCGCAAAGCTCAACCCGCGTGTTGCCTTCGCCCAGACATACCCTGACGAAATTCAGGGCGCCTTCGACCGCGCCAGCGACGCACTCCACGCGGCGCTCATTGCCGCGCGCGATAACGGCTTCTGGGTCGGCATCGGAATCGGCGAGCTCAACATCCCCCGATTCGCAGGCGCACTCGGCGCCGTCAGCACCACCGACTGCACCGGCGACGCCCTCGAATTCTCACGCCTCGCCGTCGAAGAAGCACAGGGAGGCGCACCCGTACGCTGCATCAGCGTCAGCGCCGACAACCGCCACCTCGCCGACCTTGCCGCAGGCTCCGCACGCCTGCTCTACCGCGTATGCGCCGACCGCACCGACGCCGAATGG
Organism: uncultured Rothia sp.; assembly: GCA_937935205.1. Classification (GTDB taxonomy): domain Bacteria; phylum Actinomycetota; class Actinomycetes; order Actinomycetales; family Micrococcaceae; genus Rothia. The sequence goes on along the minus strand of CALGXU010000027.1, from coordinate 8,367 downwards.
CGCGTAGTAAACCTGCTCGTACCCGGCGTGCGCGGCCAGCAGAAAGCCGCCGCAACCGCACTCGGCATCACCACCCAGGCGGTCAGCCGCACCCTCGTCCGCTCCCTCTGGCACGAGGAGCAGGCGGCACGCGGTGCGCTCATCGAGCTGCTGACCCGTATTGACCGTTCGCGCCGCCGCGCCACCTAACCGCCGCCGCGCATCCCTCATTCTTTCGCGCCTGCCAGCCTTTCGTAGCTGCCAGCGCGGAACCGAACACCCGATCCCGCCCGTGATGGTCACCCCCTGCCAGGGGTGAACCGTCCGGGCGGGACGCTCTTTAAGCCCGCGCTGAATACCCTGCAACTCGGCGGACAAAACCAGAGAAAAGGTAAACTTATCTTTATGCCCCTTTCAGAACTTTCCGTCAGCACCCAGAACTACCTCAAGGAAATCTGGAGCCTCGAAGAATGGACCAAAACCCCTGCCACCGCATCCGCCCTGGCAGAGCGCATGGGCCTGCGCATTTCTTCGGTATCTGACGGCCTCAAGCGCCTCGCCGCCGCCGACCTGATCGAGCATCAGCCCTACGGCGCTATTGAGCTCACTGAAACCGGCCGCTCCTACGCGCTGGCGATGATTCGCCGCCACCGCCTCATTGAGACGTTCCTTGTGGAGACGCTCGGCTACACCTGGGACCGTGTGCACGACGAGGCGGAGGTTCTGGAGCACGCGGTGTCCGACTTCATGGTGGACCGCATCGACACCCTGCTGGGGCACCCGACCCGCGACCCGCACGGCGACCCGATCCCGGACTCTTCGGGGCATATTAGTTTTCCGCAGACCGTGCCGCTGAGCCAGTGCGAACCCGGCGAAACAGTCGTGCTCGAACGCATTAACGATGACGACCCGCGCCTGCTGCGTTACCTGCAGGGCCACGGTTTTGTGCCCGGCGTGCGCCTGCACATTGAGGAGGGTGCGCCCTTCTCGGAGGCGGTGAACGTGAGCGTGGTCGGTGCCGGTTCCGGCAACCTGCACGAGACGGACGCGGCCGGTGCGGTGAAGCCCGGCGGCACCATTATTCCGTTGGGTGCGGAGGCGACCGCCTCCCTGTTCGTATCCCGCACGGTGCGTTAGGAATAGTGCGTTAGAAGCGCGACTAAACCTTCAAAAGATAGCAGTAGGCGGAAAGCCCCACGGTGGGGCTTTCCGCCTACTGCTGTATTCGGTGAGTGTGGTCAGTGAGCTTTCACAGAGCGAGCTTTCTTAGGAAGCTGAGGGCTCAGTTTTCGCTGCACCAGTGCTGAGTCGGCGGGCGCGCATCCTACCCAGCAGACCGTAGCGCGGGGCGAACACGTACGCCAGGGCGAACAATATGCCCTGCGTGACGACCACGGCACCGCCGGGGGATACATCCGCGTGGTAGCTGGCGTACAGGCCGGTCAGCGTGCCCACCAGGGACACACCCACGCTCACCGCGAGCATCGGCACGAACCGGTCGGTAATGAGGCGCGCCGTGGAGCCGGGGATGACGAGCATCGCCACGACCAGCACCACGCCCACGATCTGCAGCGCCACCACGGAGGTCAACGCCAGCATAATCAGCAGCAGCGCGCCGAGCAGACGCGGACGCAACCCCACCGCCTGCGCAAAGCCCGGGTCGAAGGCGTACAGCACAAAGTCGCGGCGCTTGACCAGCAGCACGGCAGCAACCACCACCGCGAGGACGGCGACCTGCCAGACGTCCGACCAGGACACACCCAGCACGTTACCGAAGAGAATGTGGTTCAGGTCGGTATTCGACGGCGTGACCGAAATCAGCACCAGACCGAACGCGAACATGGTCGTGAACACGATGCCGATCGCGGCGTCCTCGCGCACGCGGCCGCTGTGTTGCACCCCGCCGATGAGGGCCACCGCCACGAGGGCGGCAACCACCGCGCCGACGGCGAAGGGCGCGCCGAAAATGTAGGCGAGCACCACGCCGGGCAGCACCGCGTGGGAGATGGCGTCCCCCATGAGCGACCAGCCGAGCAACACGAGCCAGCAGGAGAGCAGGGCGCAGACGGCGGCGGCGATGACGGTGACCACGAATGCGCGGAGCATGAAGGGCAGGGTCAGCGGCTCCACCAGAAAGTTGAGGATGTCCATTTAATTCTTCCCTTCCGCAGAGCTGTTCGTAGTAGTGCCGGAGGTAGCAGCGCTAGAGGTAGCAGTCGGCGCGCCGGCGTCCACTTCCATGCCGAAGGCACGCACCAGGTTCTCGGGGGCGAGCACCTTCTCGGGGGTGTCGTGCATCAGAATCTCACCGCGCAGTAGCAGCGCCTCGTCAGCGAACTGGCGCAGGGTCGCCAAGTCGTGCGTGGAAACCAGCACGGTCGCGCCCTCGTCACGCAGCTGTTTGATGACCTGAATGAGCATCGCCTCGCTACGCTTGTCCACACCGGCGAAGGGCTCATCCAGCAGCAGCAACTGGGCACCCTGGGCGATAGCGCGTGCCACGAAGGCGCGCTTACGCTGACCGCCCGAGAGCGCCCCAATCTGACGGTCGGCAAGGTCGGTCAGTTCCACGCGGGCGAGCGCCTCATCCACGGCGGCACGGTCTGCGGCACGCAGGCGGCGGGTGATGCCGAGGTTGCGGTAGCGCCCCATGCTGACGACCTCGCGCACGGAGATGGGGAAGGTCCAGTCGATTTCTTCGCTCTGCGGCACGTAGCTGACGAGTCCGGCGCGGTGGTGGTGCGCGTTCTTGCTGCGGCCGCCACGGTGACCGCCGACGGGTTGCCCGTCGAGGGTGATGCTACCGGCGTGCACGGGCACGACCCCCATGATGGCTTTGAAGAGGGTGGATTTGCCGGAGCCATTCATGCCGATCAGGCCGCAGATACGCCCGGTGTCCAGGGTGAAGGATGCGCCGGTGAGGGCGCGGACTGGCCCGTAGTTCACGTGCACATTTTCGCAGCTGAGAAGAGTGCTCATTCCTTGTGTTCTTTCTGGTGGTCACCGTATGCGTGCGGCGGGTGTACTTGCTTGTGTGTTGGTGAGTGGGTGGGTGTGAGTGGGCGCTGTGTGAGCGAGTGTTAACGGCGTGGGAGGAGCGGAGCCAAGAAGGCGACCGCCCCTCCTATCCTATCGGGGGTTTGGGGTTTACCCGGGGTTTTCGATACCGGGTTTGGCCCGGGTTTATTCGGGGTTTATGCCGGGTTTAGGAGTTGCCCTTGAGGCCCGCAACGATGGTGCGTGCGTCGTAGCGGATCATGTCCAGGTAGGTGGGCACAGGGCCGTTCGCCTCGGAGAGCGAGTCCACGTAAAGCACGCCGCCGAATCGTGCGCCGGTGGCGTCGGCTACCTGGCGCATCGGGTTGTCAGAGACGGTGGATTCGCAGAACACGGCGGGCACCTGGTTCTGGCGCACGTAATCGATGACGGAGGAAATCTGCGAGGGGGTCGCCTGCTGTTCGGAGTTGACCGCCCAAATGTACTTTTCCTTCAGGCCCGCGTCTGCCGCCAGGTAGGAGAAGGCGCCTTCGCAGGTGACGAGTGCGCGCTGGTTCTCGGGCAGGGTGGAGATTTCCTTGACGAGCTCGTCACGCACGTCCTGCAGCTGCTTCTTGTAGGCTTCGCCGCGGGACTTGTAGTCCGCGGCGTGGGCCGGGTCGAGGGCGCTAAATTCGCGAATCATCACGTCCACGTACTTCTGCACGTTGCTGGGGCTCATCCAGGCGTGGGGGTTGGGCTTGCCCGCGTAGGCGTCCTCGGTAATGGAGATGGGCGTGACCCCCTCGGAGACGGTCACGTGCTTAGCGTGGGATTCTTCAACGAACTTCGCGAACCAGGATTCGAGGTTCAGGCCGTTGTCGAGCACCAGGTCGGCGGCGTGTGCCTTCTTCAGGTCGGAGGGGGTGGGCTCGTACTCGTGAATCTCTGCGCCGGGCTTGGTGAGGGATTCGACGTTCAGGTCGTCGCCTGCCACGTTGCGGGCGATGTCTGCGAGCACGGTGAAGGTGGTGAGCACGGTCTTCTTGCCGCTACTGCTCTTAGCACCATCGGTGGTGCTGGCAGTGGTGCCGCAACCGGTGAGCACGAGTAGCAGGGTGAGTGCGAGGGCGGCGCAGAGCGCCTGGACGAGGCGGCGTGCGTTGCTGCCTGCGGGGGTGAAAGCGTTCATGAGGCATCCTTCATTGGAAGTCACGGGTTTAGCATGTGGTTGATGTGTGGGATTTGCCGCGCCGGGGCAACAGGGACACGGTGTGTCTGCGCAGGCATCATAATGCGCTTTTGCCTGTCGTCCCGGGCGGAATTTAACAATAGTTCGGCTAGCCGAACTTTTCAACTAAGCCACACAGAAAACCCCGAAATATTGGCAGAAGCACAGAGACAGAAGCACCTGCAGATACAGCAAGGAGGCGAGGGACCCCTCCCCCGCCTCCCTACTGCACGCGGTTCTACGGCAAGCTATGCGCTCGGTTTAGTCGGCAATCTCAACCACGACCGGCGTGTGGTCGCTTGCCCCTTCACCGGCGCGCTCGACCTTATCGATCCAGGCGCGTTCCACGCGTGCGGCGAGCGCGGGCGAGAACAGCTGGAAGTCAATGCGCATACCCTCGTCCTTGGTGAAGCGGCCCGCCTGATAGTCCCAGTAGGTGTACTCACCCGGGGTGTGCGGGCGCACTACATCCACCATGCCCTCTTCGAGCAGGGCGGCGAAGGCGCGGCGTTCAGGTTCGGAAACATGGGTCATCTCGTTGCGCAGGAAGTAATCAATATCCCACACGTCAGTATCTTCGGGGGCGACGTTCCAGTCACCGACCAGCGCCAGCTGCGACTGCGGGTTGGCAGCCAGTTCGTTGTGCACGTTCTGGTGCAGCGCCTCCATCCAGCGGAGCTTGTAGTCCATGTGCGGGTCGGTCAGGCCGCGACCATTAGGCACGTAGAGGCTCCAGACGCGCACGCCGCCGCAGGTCGCACCGATAGCGCGCGCCTCCAGCACCTCGGGTTCGCCGGGCTTGCCAAAGTGTGGCTGGTAATCGAAGCCGCGCTGCACGTCCTCCAGGCCGACTCGGGAGGCGATTGCCACGCCATTCCACTGATTCAGCCCGAAGTGCGCAACCTCGTAGCCCATGAATTCGAAGAGGTCGAAGGGGAAGGTTTCGTCTTTGGTTTTGGTTTCTTGCAGGGCGAGCACGTCAACATCGTGTTCGTCGAGCCAGTCTTCGACGCGGTTTTCGCGGGCGCGGATTGAGTTGATGTTCCAGGTGGCAATCTTCATGCCTTCTAGCTTAGCGGGTATCGCGTTCCCGCCTTGTAAGAGCGTCCCGATGCAGCACACCGCCCGCCTGTACAACCCATTGGGTTGCACCGGCGGGCGGTGAATATATGCGCTAATCAGCGCTGAATCTGATCAGTACTAAGGCTAGTCGGTATTACTCCTAATCAACGGCTCCCTAGTCAACGACGGGAGTACCCACAACCTTCAGGCCCTTATCGCCGTACGCCTTGAGCATGTACAGGGCGTCGGAGAAGTACAGGGGGCTGGCGGGGTCCACCACGTCTGCCACGCCGTCACCGTTGCGGTCCACTTCGGGGTAGGTGCCGAGCGTGCGGGCTGCCCAGCGGTTTTCGGTCTTGAACTGTTCAGTCTTCTTGACTTCGGCACGTAGCGGACGGCGGATCTGGCGCAGGCGCGCGGCACCGTCGGGGCTACCTGCGGCGCGGTACAGGAACGCGGCGAGGGTGTGGCGGGTGGCGTAGTCATCCGGGTGGAAGAGCTCGTCTTCCCAGCCGGAGGTGATACCCGCGTCCGCCGCCCAGATGTAGGCGGGGTAGTCCGGGTCGGTGGTTGCCACATCCTTGTAGGGGGAGGTCTTGGGCAGGTTCTTGACGGCAGGGGATCCCGCCATGCGGTAGAGCATGCGCACGAGCTGGCCGCGGGTGACGGTTGCGGTGCTGTGGCAGCGGGTGACGGTGTATTCTTCGCTGTCGAGGTAGCCGTGGCAGACCGCCCACACGCCGGGGGTGGCGTTCATGGTGCCGACAAAGGTGGCGACGCATTCTAGGTATGCGGGGTCGTCCTTGGGCTGCTGTGCCTTGATGACGAGCTGCAGGTTCACTGCGGGTTCTGCGGCGGCGGCAGGCTGTGCGCTCACCGCGGAGGTGACGGGTACGACACCGAGGGCGAGTGCGAGGGTGAGGGCGAGGGTGCGGCGTGCGCGGGGAGCGGATGTGAACGCTCGGGAGATTACCGGAAGCATGGGCTGTCCTTATGTAATTGTGGTTGGGAACCGGCCGGAAGGAACCGATTTTTGGGTCGACCGCGGGGTCGCCAAACGGAGCGAATAAGAAAAGGGGAAAGGAGTGTGTTGAGGAATAGTGAGAAGCGGCAATGAATAGGGGCTGACGTGCGGCGATACGCGGTTTTGGTGTGTACCAATGATGTGCGTGTTCCGCATGCTGTCGCACGGCTATGGTGGTGCACAGTGAATGGACTGTTTTACACCGCCATAGAAAGTTTAAAGTATATATTGATATTTTATTCAATATTTAATTGAGACTTTTATCAATTAAAAATTAAACATTGTTCTAAACGACAAAGCAGCTGCGAATGGTATGTATTCCATTCACAGCTGCTTTGATTTTTAGCTGATATATAGCGGTATAACGCGCCCACTAGGGCACACGCGCCTTCCTCACGATTCACAGGAAAGTCCCGGACCGGTTCGGGCGTGTCTACTAGCCTCTGCTAGCCGCGCATCACGTTATAGGCTTCCTTGGTGAGCTGACCGGCGGGCGAGGTGGAGTGGCGTAGCTCCTCAACCTCAATAACCACATTCGCGCCGATTGCGCCGGTAACGTACACGCGGCGGCCGAGCATATTGCCCTCACCGATGCGGTCGTCCTTGGCGGTGCCTTCGGTGATGCGCAGGTCGTAAATCTTATTTTCAATGTAGAAGCCGTACAGGGAGGCGGGCTTCTCCGGCGGGTTGTAGGAGACGGGCCCGACCATGCGGGTACCGCGTGCGTTACGGCTGATGTACCAGTTGGCGGCTTCGTCGGCGCGGGCGGCACCGCTGACGGTGTCAGCCCAGCTGGAGCCTTCTGCTTCACATCCAATGAAGATGTTATGTGCCCACTCAACAAGCCAGCCGTGACCCGCGTTGGAGCGGGCGGTGCAGCCGATGAACATGTTGCGTTCACCCTGCACGATCCAGCCTGCGCCGGCGTGGCGGGTGGCGGGCTCGTAGAGGGCGTTCTTGTTGCTGGTGCGGTGGTTGCTGTTGCTGGAGCAGTTTTCGAATTTTGCCTGCGCCGCGTATACCTCGATACCGGCGTAGGAGCCGCCGCTGAGGTTCGCTTCGGCAACGTCTACGCCGCGTAGCTTGTTGTCTGCCGCGCCGGAGTTTTGGCCTTCGTTGGGGCGGCGGGGGTGGCCGGCGGGCTTGCCGAGCAGCAGGCCCTGGTTGAGGGTGCGGCGGATGGTCACGTCATCAATTTTCATGCCCTGGTCGTCCAGGCCGAGCACGGCAACGCCGATGGCGGTGTCCCAGACTTCCACGCCGGCGATAACGGGCACGATGTCCGGTTCGTTGAGCTGGTCGCCGGTCAGGTGGGTGTGGAAGATAACGCCGGCGACATTGTTCAGAGGGGCGGTGTGCGCGTCGAGCGGGTAGCTGTTGATGGGGGTGTTGGCAGCGTTGGTGCGGATGTGCAGGTTGCGTACGCCCATGCGCATGGGCTTGTTCGCGTTGTAGTTGCCGTAGACGGGGGTGGTGTAGCTGCCGACGTGGAACACGCCGGTGTATTCGGTGTGGCCGTTGGCGGTGGTGGGGATGGCGCGGTCGGAGTGCGCGATGACAACGGTTGAGGAGCCGTAGCCGAAGATTTCGACGCGGTGTTTGATGTCGATGAAGGGGTAGGAGACGCGGTAGATGCCGCGGGGTAGTTCTACGGATCCGCCGCCGCGTGCGGCGACGTCGTCGACGGCTCGCTGGATGGCTGCGGTGGAGTCTTTGGCACCGGTGGGGTCTGCGCCGTAGTTGATGGCGTTGATGCTCATGGGCGTATCGGGCATGAGGGGCTCAATTCTTTCGATGGGTACCGCGTTCGGTGCTGAAGGCGGCGTGGTGAGTGAATCGAGTGAATACGGCTGTATGCGGTGAATACGGTGCAGAAGTTGAGTGTGTTTCCGCAGGTGCGTTGGTGTGTTCGGGTCTGTGCACCGGTAGACCTGTTCCTGCTCAAGGGTACCGCATTGGGCGTGTGGAGGCGACGACCGGGCGCTGTGATGCCCGCTCCCCTGCCGCCTCACGCGGCTCTCGCCAGCGCCCTCTGCCGCCGCATCGGGCTGGGTATTTAAGCGCTTGAGGGGCGGGGATTACTCCCCGCCCCTCA
>CALGXU010000026.1 GCA_937935205.1 uncultured Rothia sp. | reverse complement strand
CCCGCCAGCAACTCATCAGCAGAAACGCGAGGGATGCGGTCGGTCAAGTGTACGGTCGTGGTGGGCACAAAAACTCTTTTCTTCAGTGACGGCGATGTGACTTCCGCTTTAAGTGTAGTACTGTCTAACACTCCGCGTGAGCGGCATGAGTTGCCCGCCACATTACGGGCATGAGGAGGGGTGTGGGCGGGAATGCGAGGGCATGGGCATTCGGGTGCGGAGGCTGAGGTGGAGTGTGTTTTGGGCAGGGTCTGTATTCCTACTTTCTATTTTACTTTTCTGACAAATAGATATTATATATAATAAAGAGTATTTATTTTCGGAGGTTTTTATGTCATTTCTATCAAAAAATTGGGCAGGACTGTTAGTCTGTCTGATCATTTCTATCATCTCTTGGGTTTTAGGAGGATTTCTGCCTGTTGTGGGAGCACCCGTTTTCGCCATTTTTATCGGAATGATTCTCCATCCCTTTCTCACTTCCTATGCACAGCTGGATGCCGGTTTGACTTATAGCTCCAAAAAACTGCTTCAGTATGCTGTTATTTTGCTTGGGTTTGGACTCAATATCTCACAAGTTTTCGCAGTTGGAACATCTTCCCTTCCTGTTATCCTTTCAACTATTTCAATTGCATTGATTATAGCTTTCTTTTTCCAACGCTTTTTTAACCTTGATACAAAGCTAGCTACCTTGATTGGAGTTGGATCTTCTATCTGTGGCGGTTCTGCCATTGCAGCGACTGCTCCTGTTATTCACGCCAAGGAAAAAGAAGTAGCCCAAGCCATTTCTGTTATCTTTTTCTTCAATGTCTTGGCAGCTCTTATCTTTCCAACTCTAGGTTCTTGGCTCCATCTTTCCAACGAAGGTTTTGCTCTCTTTGCGGGTACTGCGGTCAACGATACTTCCTCTGTGACAGCTACTGCTAGTGCCTGGGATAGTCTTTACAATGCAAACACTCTTGAGCCTGCAACTATTGTCAAGCTGACACGTACTCTAGCTATTATCCCTATCGTTCTCTTCCTCTCCTATTATTGGCAAAGCCGCCAACAAGGCAACAACCAAGGAGTGAAGCTTAAAAAAATCTTCCCCGTTTTCATTCTCTACTTTATCCTAGCTTCTCTGCTAACTACTCTTCTCACATCTTTCGGTGTCAGCAATAGCTTCTTTTCACCTCTCAAACAACTCTCCATATTCCTCATCATCATGGCTATGAGTGCTATTGGTCTCAAAACCAACCTCATTGCTATGATCAAATCCAGTGGAAAATCCATTCTTCTTGGAGCCCTTTGCTGGATTGCTATCATCCTGACTAGTCTTGGCATGCAATTACTCATCGGTATTTACTAAGAAAAAAGGGAGCCTAAAGGCTACCTCAGAACGTAGACAAATCAGCTGGATTTTGGACTGTCGTTGGCTCGCTTTCTCAAGAGCAGCTGAAGGAAAAAGGGCTACCGAAATAACCCCATAACCATTGAGAAGCCACATGTGTTTCGAGAAGCCACCATTATTGTGGCTTTTCGAAACACATGTGGCTTCTCGGCGCATAGGTAACGGCACATGGTGACTTCCGTAAAATGGTGTCTATGGCTAAGAAAACTAAAGGTAAGAAGAGCGGCGCAGCAACCGCCGCCGTAGCACTGCTGACCGAGACGAACACCCCCTTCCAGATGCGTGAATACGAGCACGTTGAGGGCGTCACCTCCTTCGGTGAAGAGGCCGCGAAGAACCTCGGCGCCTCCGAGGAGCAGGTGTTCAAGACCCTGCTGATTGTGCACGAGAAGGATTTCGCGGTCGCAATCGTGCCGGTCTCTGGCAAGCTGAACATTAAGGCTGCCGCGGCGGCCCTGGGCTGGAAGAGCGCCTCTATGTGCGACCCGAAGGTCGCTGAGCGCCGCACCGGCTACGTGGTGGGCGGTATTTCTCCGCTGGGTCAGAAGACCCCCTCCCCTACCCTGCTGGATGAGTCTGCGCAGCTTTTTGACACGATCATGGTTTCTGGCGGTAAGCGCGGCCTGGATGTTGAGCTCGCCCCGGACGACCTGCTGAAGCTCACCAACGGCAAGTACGCTGACATCCGCGCTTAGTCCGCGCTCAGCGGGAATAATCCGCCCGGCCGCGGCGTTATATGAGCCGTAAGAGTCTGGGCATGAGAGCAAAGTGAAGGAGTCATGATGGGCAATTCGCTACCCGGCGTGGGTGCTATCGCCAAGAACTGGCGTGAGGTTCTCAAGCCTGAAGAGTACGCTGTTCTGCGTGAGGGCGGCACCGAGCGCGCGTTCACGGGCGAGTACTGGAACACCCACACGGAGGGTGTGTATTCTTGCCGTGCCTGCGGTACGGAGCTGTTCCGTTCCGATCAGAAGTTCGATTCGCATTGTGGTTGGCCGTCGTTTTTCGCGCCGCTGGCTGAGGACCGTGTGCGCTACCTGGAGGACACGACGTTCGGTATGCGCCGTGTGGAGGTGCGTTGCGCCGCCTGCGATTCGCATCTGGGTCACGTGTTTGAGGGTGAGGGTTACCCGACTCCCACGGATTTGCGGTATTGCATTAATTCGGTGTGTCTGACGCTGACCCCCGCTGGTGAAGCACAGCCTGGTGAAGCACAGCCTGGCGATACCCCGGTTGACGAGGCGGAATCCACCGATTAGACCCCGCCGATGCCCCCAGCGGGCACGCCGGTGAACCCCTTATTGTGAGTCTCTCTAAATTCGAGGCTTTAAGCTCGGGCGGGTAGAATGGCGTAGTGCCTTCGCGGGCACGCTACCCCGCCCGGGCTCGTGTTTGCTCGGGCGTACGCCTACCCGGGCATCTGGCGCATCGTATGGGCGCGTCGAACCAGACAGAGGAAAAGGATTGAGTGCATGAGTACCGCAGCTGAACAGAATGCCGCAGGCACCCCTCAGCTGACCCTTCACGGTATCGAAGTTCCGGAGGTTGTTCCTCTGGAGGCCCCTTCCTCACCGATTCCGACTCTCATCACCACTGAGAGCGGTCTGCGTCGTGCCGCTGAGCAGTTGGCGGCGGCGTCCGGCCCGGTGGCTGTTGATACGGAGCGTGCTCAGGGCATCCGCTACGGTTCGCGTGCCTTTTTGGTGCAGCTTAAGCGTGAAGATCAGCTGTACCTGATTGACCCTGAGGCGTTTAAGGATTTGCGCATTATTAACGATGCTCTGGCGGATGCTGAGTGGGTGATTCACGCCGCGATTCAGGACTTCCCGAGCCTGGACATGCTCGGTATGCGCCCGAACCGCCTGTTTGATACGGAGCTTGGTGCACGTCTTGCCGGTCTGGAGCGCGTGAACCTGGGTGCGACCGTTGAGGAGCTGCTCGGCTATAAGCTGGCGAAGAAGCACTCGAAGGAAGACTGGTCGCGCCGCCCCCTGCCGGAGTCCTGGCTGAACTATGCACTGCTGGACGTTGATGTGCTCATTGATTTGCGTGACGCGTTGGAGGATTTGCTCCGCCAGCAGGGTAAGCTGCAGTACGCCCTGGAGGAGTTTGAGTACCTGTGCAAGACCCCGGTGAAGGATCCTACGGATCAGCCGGAGCGTTGGCGTAAGACGAAGGGCCGCACGATGTTGCGTTCGGTCAAGCAGCTGACGGCGCTGCGTAACCTGTGGCATGAGCGTGACTCGCTGGCCCGTAAGAAGGACGTTGACGCGAAGCGTCTGTTGCCCGATTCTGCGATTGTGGAGGCGGCACGCACCATGCCGCGTAACGTGCCCGCCGTCATGGCGATTCCCGGTTTTCAGACGCGCGGTCTGCGTCGTGAGGGCCCGCGCTGGGTGCGCGCTATTGCCGCGGCGGCACGCGGTGAGAACGCCGTACCGTTCACTTTGCCGTCGACTGAGCCATTGCACCTGGCCTCATTCATTTATTCAACAAGTATTTGAACCTGTAC
>CALGXU010000025.1 GCA_937935205.1 uncultured Rothia sp. | reverse complement strand
ACTCAAACGTCGTATCAGCCGCCACCGCACCAGGGGCAGCAATCGGAGCAGGAAGACCCACCACCGACAACGTCCCGGAGGAGGTATCCGTCCGAAGCACAACCTGCCACCAACGCTGAACCCACGTCGTCTTGGGTTCCTCACCCGTCACAGCAGAGGCCATGGTGGTTTTCACGTCTCCGGTCACACGCACGGTGACCAGGTCACCGGACTTCGTGAAGCCAGCAGCCCGTAGACCGCGTGCCTCCGTCGGAGCCTGAGAATTCACCGGAACAGTCACATACGTATCCAGCGTCGAATGCTCAGTATTCGTCGCCTCCAACCAGGCCTGAACATAACCAACAGCCTTCGCCTCAGCACTAGTGTCAGTAATATTCAGCTCCGAAACCGCCTCAGGACGAGAAGCCTGCGCAGACTCCTGAGCCTCAGAAGCCGTACCCATCGCCGTGCACGCCATAAACAACGCCAAACACACCGACCCGTACGCGCACCCCATGATGCCGTAAGTCAAAAACCTGCTCGCAGCAGTACCACCAACAGGAGGATCCAACGGAGTACCCTCCGACTCCCCCCTCGGCTTCTTCTTGCCAAAAAGAGCACCCAAGCCCTTCTTCACAGGCTCCTTCTCAGGCACCTGAACCGGCTGATCCTGAACATCATCAACATCCTGATGCTCACGCCGCAAAAGATTCTTTAGCACTCCGACACCTCACCTTCCTCATCAGAACCACTCATCACCCGCTTCGCCGCAGCATTAGCACGCCGCAACTCATCACTAGCCAAAAACGCAGCAGCAGCCTGCTGCGCAGACTGACTAAACGGCCGATCAAGCAAATCAATAATCCGCTCAACCAGAGCATCCTCACCAGCCGCCATCGCCGACAAATCATCCAAACTACGGGCCAAAACGTCATCCGAAGCGGGCATCAACAGGTCCTAACTCAACAGGTGCAAAAACTAACAGTCACACCAATAAAGGCACCCAACAAACCCCTCCACACCTCACCC
>CALGXU010000024.1 GCA_937935205.1 uncultured Rothia sp. | reverse complement strand
CCGGAATCCCCCGCGCCCGTCCGCATCACCTTGGCGCATGCTACGGAGGCGGTGGACCGCGCCGCGATCCGCTACGACCGTTCGGGTGATCAGCATTATGACGTGGTGAGTGCGTTCATTAAGTCCATGCGTGGCTCTGACGCGGACGCCGCGGTGCACTATTTGGCGCGCATGCTGGAGGGCGGCGAGGATCCGCGTTTTGTGGCGCGTCGCATCATGATTTTGGCGAGTGAGGATATTGGTTTGGCTGATCCGCAGGCCTTGCAGGTGGCGACGGCTGCGGCGCAGTCGGTGGCGCTGGTGGGCATGCCCGAGGCGCGTATTATCCTCTCGCAGGCGGTGATTTATTGTGCGCTCGCGCCGAAGTCGAACGCCGCCTACAACGCGATTAACCGCGCGATTGCGGATGTGCGTGCGGGTGCTGCCGGTCAGGTTCCGGTGCATTTGCGTGATGGTCATTATGCGGGGGCTAAGCAGTTTGGTCACGGCGTGGGGTATGTGTATGCGCATGATGAGCCGGGGCATGTGGCGGCGCAGCAGTACCTGCCGGATACTCTGCGCGGTACGGTCTACTACGAGCCGACGCAGCACGGATTCGAGCGTACGTTGACGGAGCGTCGTGAGCGTATTCGCCGTATTTTGGATGCGGCACCGGTGCAGGATACGACCCGTTAGCTCATGCGGCGCCTAGTAATACTTAGGAAATGAACAGATGAAGCTCTCTCTTTCCTTACCTCCCGTGATTGCTTCCAAGCTGGTGCACGCTTTCGGTGGGCTTGGCATGCGGGGTGAACTTTATGATGGGCGGAAGGCCTATTGTTTGGCGCACCGACCGGCACTCTATGTGAAGGGTGAACCGGAGCTTCTGTCAGAAGCGGGTCTTCGCTTCACGGTAGGTGATGGAGCCTATGAGGCGACCGTGAATCTCGTGCATCAGGAGTACGCGGGTTGGCATATTGTGCGTAGCCCCCTGCAGGGTGGAATTGCTGGTCAGAGGCCTGCTGTAGAGGTGACATTTGGCCCGCATACTCACGTTTTCACTCCGTATTCTCTAATCCATGCTACGGCCCCGGAGGGGTGGACTACCTGGCGTGAGATGGTTGACAGAGAGCTGCTCACATATACGCTACTTTTTGCAGAGGTAACAGATAATCTCGCGGGGGATATGCGTAGCCTGCCGTCTGTTGTCGAGCTTTTTGGCGTTCCTGCTGAGGAGGTCGTTCTTTTTGTGTTCGATTTTGAACGGGATGATTCTGCTTTACCGAGCCCAGACGAGGTTACTGCTGAGCTTCTTGCCCCGAACGAAGGTACAGCTGCTGCGCTGTGTGGGTACAGTTTTGTGGCGTAGATTTGTCTGAGTGCTGGAGACGATGCGCCTGAGGACACGCAAAGATGGCATCGGCAGA
>CALGXU010000023.1 GCA_937935205.1 uncultured Rothia sp. | reverse complement strand
CCGCCTGGTTCGCCGCTAAATACTGTTCGCCGCTAAAACCGGCGCAGGTTTAACGCCAAGCGTCCAAACGTCCCGATACTCGTATCGGGGCGTTTGTGCGTATACGGGCAGGTTGCAGACTCCCGTCTCAACGGGAGGTTTGGAGGCAACTCCCAGCCAAAACCCGCCCTCCACGAATCGGAGAAGGACGCAGCTCACAGGTAGAATAGACAAGTGCTGTACGTACTGGACCCACCCGGTGCACGCGGCAGACAGAGGTAGAAGCGGCGCACCGTCGCACCCGAAACCCCAAAGTCACCGACACACTACACCCCGATGAGGAGCCCCGTCATGGAACAGGCAAAGACGATTCTGATTGGCGCAGAAACCTACCCGCCGGACATCAACGGTGCAGCACAATTCGGTCACCGCCTCGCCACCTCCATGCTCAAGCGCGGCCACTCCGTACACGTCGTCGCAGCCAGCCCCATCCCCGGCCCCAGCTACCGCACCGAAGTAGAGGGCGGCATCGTGGAGCACCGCCTGCGCTCGCACCTGCCCCCGACCCACGAGACGAACCGCATCTGCCTGCCCTGGGAAATCTGGTCCGAGGTTGGCGCAATTCTCGACGAGGTCCGCCCGGACGTGGTGCACGTGCAGTGCCACTACATTATTGGTCGCGCCCTCATCTTCCAGGCGAAGCGCCGCGGTATCCGTGTGATTGCCACCAACCACTTCATGCCGGCGAACCTGGACCCGTTCCTGCCCTTCCCCTCCGCAGTGAAGCGTGTGATTGAGAAGATCACCTGGAAGGATATGCGTTTCTGCTTCTCCAAGACCGCGGTCGTCACCACCCCCACCCAGATCGGTGCGGATGCGATGCGCGACCTGGGTCATTTTGATCGCCCCGTCATGCCCGTTTCTAACGGTATTGAGATCAGCGACTACGAGCTGGCTGAGGGCGCTGACGCAGGCAAGGTTCCCGGTGAGCTGCGTATTGCTTTCGTGGGTCGCCTGGCTGAAGAGAAGAACGTGGACGTGCTCATCGAGGCGCTCTCCCTGCTGCCGGATACCCTCGAGCACGTGGTGCTGGATATCGCCGGTGGTGGCGAGCTGCGTGAGGCTCTCGAGCAGAAGGCGCACGATTGCGGCGTGTCCGACCGCGTGATTTTCCGTGGCTTCGTTCCGGATGAGCATCTGCCCGAGGTGTACCAGATGGCTGACGTGTTCTGCCAGCCCGGTACCGCCGAACTGCAGTCCCTGGTGTCCCTGGAGGCGATGAGCGCCTCCACCCCCGTGGTGCTCGCGAACGCGCTGGCTCTGCCGCACCTGGTGGAGGAGGGCGTGAACGGCTACCTCTTCGAACCGAATAACGCTCAGGATTTGGCGAAGAAGCTGGAGACGGTGCTCTCCCTGCCCGCTGCTGAGCGTGAGCAGATGGGCCGCGAGTCCCGCCGCATCGTTGGCTTCCACAGTGCTGAGAACACCTGGCGCACCTTCGAGGAGCTGTACGTGAGTGATGCTCCGTACCAGCGTTACCTGGATTCGCGCCGCTAAGCTTCTCTAGGCCCTGGGCGGTGGACTTGAATAGTAGAGCGTTTTTCGTTCTCAGTCGCCGTTCAGGTACTCTAGAGGATGGTGCTGGCGCCCATTGCGCGCCGTCACTGCACCGGATGGGGAGTTAGCTCAGCCGGTTAGAGCAGGGGACTCATAATCCCTTGGTCGCGGGTTCGAGCCCCGCACTCCCTACGGCCCCGTCCGTCGACTTCACCCACTTGTCGGCGGGCGGGGCTTTTCGCGCCCTCTTGCCGTGGTCTTTTGTTGTGCTCTCGGGGTGCTTATTTTCGTGTAAGGAATGCATCAACGGTGATGAAAATGAGTAAATGACGAACGAAGACGCAGCATAGCGTTCAATACGGTAGGGTTGAAGAGTCTTGTCACGAAAGACAGTGTGATGCCGCCGGTAGATGCCGATTCAGCCGGTAGGTGTTGCATCCACACACCATACGAGAGGATCTCAATGTCGGAGAACACTCCCAACAATCCGTCGCAGGGTGCATCCGCAGCCGGTGGCTACGGCTACGATGCTGGCGCGCGTCCCGCACAGGACGCTTCGCTGCCCGCTCAGTCGGATAATGCAGCTCAGCCGCAGCAGCCCGCTCAGCCCGCCGCGCCGGTAGCACCTCAGCAGCCCGTTCAGCCCGAGCCGGTTCAGCCGCAGCAGGTGCCTCAGCCTGCTCAGGCAGCCCCTGCACAGCCCGGTCAGCCTGCCGCCGCACCTCAGCCCAATGCAACCCAGCCGGGTGCCGCTCAGCCGGGTCAGCCCGGCCAGGCAACCTATGCGCCGAGCGCACCGCATCCGGCGGTGAAGGCACTGGGCGCTACCTGGAACGCGTTCCTGGACGTTTTCTCCAGCAACCCGGCGACCGCGCACGCCCGCATCTCTTCCGCCGGTGCGTGGGGTTGGATTGTTCCCACGACTCTGCAGGCGCTGGTCGGTGCGTTCTTCTTCAGCCAGCTGGTTATCCTGGCTACCGTTATCGCGATGTCCATGTTGGGCTACATGTACGGTCGAGGCGGTGCCTACGGTGGTGCCTACGCAGCGCAGGCTGTACCGACCGGACGCATGATTCTGGCGTACGTGCTGATGGCTCTTGCCATCTTTGGTGTGCAGGTTCTGCGCGGTGTGCAGCTGCAGCTGACCGCGCGTATCGGTAAGGCGCCGGCCTCCTTCACCGCGAGCATGCACGCCGTGTCGGTGTCGTCCCTGGCGCTGATTCCTTCGTTCCTGGTGCTGAATCTGCTCGTGTTCTTCCTGACCCTCACCCGTACCGGTGGTGGTGCGTTCTTCCTGAGCATGCTCATGGTCCTGGTGCTTGCTTTCGCCGTGTTCTCGGGTGAGGCTCTGACCTACCTGGGTCTGAACCGTCTGGGTCGCTTCGCGAAGTCCCCGATTATCATGCACGCGGCGCTGAGCACCGCGTGGGTTCTGGCGTCCATGGTTGTCTACTACGTGGCGATTCGCCTGATGGGAGCCTAGTATGCACGCGATGACTCACACCCCGGGTGCGCCGGCTCGTCAGCGCTGGATGTTC
>CALGXU010000022.1 GCA_937935205.1 uncultured Rothia sp. | reverse complement strand
CTGGCTCATGATCCTGCGTGCTATGCCGGCTTTCTGACCCGTGTTCGGCCCAAGTCACTGCGCTCTGGTCTTTTTCTCTCATATTGGACGCAATCTTCACATTACAACGATCAAATTCGCTCAGCGGCGGTTCAATCAACGATTGAGAATTTTTCATCCGCGAGGTACAAAGAACTTCGAGTTCCTGATTTGTCAGATGCACAGCAGGAGCGAATTGTTAAATTTCTCGATACTGAGACAGCGAAGATTGACCATCTCATTGCAAAGCAGCAGAAACTGCTAGGTCTTACACAGGAACAAGCTGAAGCTAACGTAGAAGCTGCAATTTGGGGACAATCTATCGCCAGAGAAAAGAACGACAGAATTGCTGAACATTCCTACCAGCCTCGTTCGGTCTTATGTCTCGCGGTTGCTGATCGCTTATCAGCAATTCCCGAATCCTGGGATGTTCAACGATTTAAGCGAATTTTTTCTCGCAAAGATGACCGCAATATAGATTTATCGTTGGAGATGCTATCCCTGCGCCAAACAGGTGCCGTTGTGCCTCGTTCTGAGACTAACCAGAATCAGGAGCCTAGTGAGAAGTCCTTACCCAAGTACCTTGCTGTGTCTCCAAACGATTTAGTCGTTAATCCAATGTGGCTAACAGGAGGGGCGATTGGCGTATCAGGACTTTCAGGCGCTGTCAGCCCTGACTATCGTGTATTTACGATTGGTACTGACCTAACCCCAGCATACGCGCACGAAATCCTTCGCAGTATTAGCTATCGTAGGCAGTTTAAGTTGTTCGAACGTGCTAACACTACCTTTGACCGACGAATTCAGCAGATTGATTTAGATAATCTTCCTGTCCCAATTCCTCCAGTAGAGCATCAAAAAGAAATTGTTCGAATGGTTACTCAGATTCATAGTTACACTCAGAAGCTATATGAAGCTTCTGAACGCTCAATTAAATTGTTGCAGGAGCGACGTTCTGCTCTGATTACGGCCGCAGTTACCGGCCAGATTGAGGTATAGGAAACCACTTATGGGTGTTCAACACGAAAAGAGCTTCGAGACCGAGATTTGTGAATATCTCGGTTCGCACGGTTGGCTCTACGAAGAGAAGTTCACCGGCTACGACCAGGAACGCGCCCTCATCCCTGAGGACGTATTCGCGTGGTTGCAGGCAACGCAACCCGAACAATGGGCACGCGTTGTACCCGAGGACGCCTCGGAAGCTAAGGTTGAGCGAGCCAAGCGCACCTTGCTAGACCGTCTGGTCAACGCCTTGGAGCAGCCCCTCGAACACGGCGGCGGATTGCTGACCGTGCTCCGAAGCGGATTTAAAGAGACCTCGGCGAAATTCGCCATGTGCGCTTTCAAGCCCGCAACCTCAATGAACCCGGTCGCCCAGGAAAACTACGAGCAGAACCGGCTTCGAGTGGTGCGCCAGGTCCACCACTCGAAGAAGCATCCGAATGATTCCATCGATCTGGTGTTCTTCGTCAACGGCCTGCCGGTAGCAACGGCCGAGCTGAAGACCGATAACACTCAGTCGATTGATGACGCCGTATGGCAGTATCGTAAAGACCGCCTGCCGCAGGGCGAACCGCTCCTGAAATTTGGCCGCGGAGCGCTCGTACACTTTGCTGTCTCCAATAACGAGATTCAAATGACGACGAAGCTCGCCGGACCCAAAACGGTGTTTCTGCCCTTCAACCGGGGTAGGGACGGCGGTGCGGGTAACCCCGTCAACCCGGATGGTTCTGCAACCTCCTACCT
>CALGXU010000021.1 GCA_937935205.1 uncultured Rothia sp. | reverse complement strand
GCTTTCCTGTCAGTACCACTGTTAGTGCTACTGTCAGCGCTGCTGACAGGAAAGCGCTGTACGCGCCCGCGCTAAGCTACACCTATTTCACACGCCACCCACACTACCCACGCTTTCAGCCCGCACCTCAAGGAGAACCATGAGCGCCCCCATCTTCTACATCAGCACGGAAGAATACGACGCACTCACCCCCGGCGCCACCTGCGCGCTCGGCGGCTCCGAAGGCAAGCACGCCCTCGTCAAGCGCCTTGAGCTTGGCGAACGCATCGACCTGGGTGACGGCACCGGCCGCCGCGCACTCGGTACGGTCGCCTCCATCAACGCGGACGGTGTGAGCGTGCAGGTGCAGGAGCTGCGCGCAGAACGCAGCGTGCCCTCCATCTACTTGGTGCAGGCGCTCGCGAAGGACGGCCGCGACCTGCTCGCCATCGAAACTGCGACCGAGCTGGGCGTGTACGGTGTGCTTCCGTGGAGTGCGGACCGCTCCATCGTGCGCTGGAAGGGGGAGCGCGCCTCCAAGGCACACACCAAGTGGCAGAACACCGTCACCGCCGCGGCGAAGCAGTCGCGCCGCGCGCTCATTCCCGAAGTGTACGACCTGTACAGCACCGCCGACCTAGTGGAGCTCATTGAAGAAGTTGCCGGCTCTGAACAGTCTGCCGCTGTGTTCATCCTGCACGAGCAGGCGACCGAACGCCTCAGCGCCCTGGCGCGCAAGCTCGTGGAGGCAGAGGACCTGCCCGAAGAGATCTACCTGCTCGTCGGCCCCGAAGGCGGCATCAGCGACCGCGAAGTGCAGCTCTTCACCGACGCTGGCGCGCAGCTGGCACTGCTCGGCGACGAGGTGCTACGTTCCTCCACCGCCGGTTCTGCCGCCATGTGCACCCTGAACGTGGTGCTGGGCCGCTGGTAGAGCGCCGCCGCTAAACCCGGCCGGGGCGTGACGCATCACGCACATCTATACTTGTAAATACATCACTAGCCAAGGAGCCCATATGACTACCTCCCGACCTCTATCGACCGCGCGCACCGTATCCTTCAAGAGCGCCGCAGAAATGATCGCCGTGCTCGGCCCGCAGGACGCACACCTGGCAATCATCGAGGACTACTTCGAGCAGATTAGCCTGCGCCCCAAGGACCTGGACGTGCTCATCACCGGCCCCTCCGAGGCCGTGAACACCGCCGCTAAGCTGCTGAACGAACTGCGCGTGCTCTCCAGCCACGACACGCAGATTACCGTGCAGGTCATTCACCGCCTCATGGGCATGCTCGGCGACGAACTGAGCAACCCGGCGCACTCGCTGTCCACGAGCATCCTCTCCACCCGCGGCACCACGATTCGCCCCAAGACCATTAACCAGAAGAAGTACGTGGACGCTATCGACGCGAACACCGTCATCTTCGGTATCGGCCCGGCGGGTACCGGTAAGACCTACCTCGCCATGGCGAAGGCTGTGCAGGCGCTGCAGAGCCACGAAGTGAACCGCATTATCCTCACCCGCCCCGCCGTGGAGGCTGGCGAGCGTCTGGGCTTCCTGCCCGGCACCCTCAACGAGAAGATCGACCCGTACCTGCGCCCGCTCTACGACGCGCTACACGACATGCTCGAACCCGAAACCATCCCCAAGCTCATGGAGGCGGGCACCATCGAGGTCGCACCGCTGGCGTACATGCGCGGCCGCACCCTCAACGACGCATTCATCATCCTTGACGAGGCGCAGAACACCACCGCCGAGCAGATGAAAATGTTCCTGACCCGCCTGGGCTTCGGCTCGAAGATGGTCATTACCGGTGACATCACCCAGATTGACCTGCCCGGTGGCGCCGCATCCGGCCTGAAGCAGGTGCGCAACATTCTGCAGGGCGTGGAGGATATTCACTTCAGCATCCTGGAATCCTCTGACGTGGTGCGCCACACCCTGGTGTCGAACATTGTGTCCGCCTACGATCAGTGGGGCGAAGACCAGAAGGCGATGGAACGCAAGCGCAACCGCAAGGTCAAGCGCGCCACCATCGAGGCCGCAGCCGAGAAGCTGCTGGACCGCGCAGGCATTAACGGCGGCTCCGAAAAGAACGCCGAAAAGAACGCTGCGCAGAACACCGACAACGCACAGACCACCCCGGAAGGACGCTAAACGGTGGCAGAGATCGAATTCGACTGCGAAGAACCCGCAACCGGTGCCGACCCGGCAACCGACGCTTTCATCCGTGAATCTTTCGAAGCGGTAGACACCGAGGTGCTCACCCGCCTCGTCGAGCACGCCTTCAAGCGCATGCACCTTGCCGATGACACCTACCTGTCCATCGCCATCGTGAACGAAGACGAAATGGAACGCGTGCACATCGAATGGATGGATCTGCCCGGTGCAACCGACGTGATGAGCTTCCCCATGGACGAGCTGGAACCGGGAACCCCCGAAAACCCCTCCAGCGGCATGCTCGGCGACATCATCCTCTGCCCGCCCGTCGCGGCACGTCAGGGCGCAGACGCCGGTCACAGCACCCTCGACGAGCTGTGCCTGCTCACCACCCACGGCATTCTGCACTGCCTCGGCTACGACCACGGCACCGCCGAAGAGGAAGCTGAAATGTTCGGCATTCAGCGCTCCATCCTCGAAGAGTTCCTGGGCCGCCCGGCACCGGTCGAAACCCGACACTAGGGGAGCGGCGTGGACATTCTATTCACAGCCCTCCTCGCCGTTCTCGCGCTCTGCCTGACCGTGGTCGCGGCGATTGCCGAAACCGCGTTCACCTACCTGCCGCACAACGAGGCTGAGGAAGCGGTGGAGGCACACCCGGACACCCTCGGCGCCCGCGTCCTGCAGCGCACCCTCGACGGTGACTCCGAGGCGTACACGCACCCGCTGCGCCTGACCCGCCTCATTGCGGCAGCCACCGCAGTGCTCGCCACCATGACCTTCCTGCTGAACCTGGTTGAGGTGCACGCGCTCGCCGCCGTGCTGACCCTCGTATTTGTTGCGCTGGTGGGCTACCCGATTCTGCACGTGCTGGCGCGTTCGGTGGGTCGTAACCGCCCGGTTGCGTCGATTCGTGTGCTGGCTCGCCCGGTGCACTACCTGTCAGTCCTGCTGAGCCCGGCGACCGGTCTGCTCGATAAGCT
>CALGXU010000020.1 GCA_937935205.1 uncultured Rothia sp. | reverse complement strand
GGAGCGTCCGGGTGACGGGTGCCCCTGCGTAGGCGCGGAGGAAACATGCGGCGTGGCAGCCTCCACCCACCAACAAAGAGCCACCGCGTATCAGAGTGTAACCCCGGTGAGAGCCTCGCCTAATACTGCGGTAAACTGAAAGTTATGACTGCAACTCCGTTCTACATCACCACCGCCATCTCCTACCCCAATGGCAACCCGCACATCGGCCACGCCTACGAAACCATCGCAGCCGACGTGCTAGCCCGCTTCAAGCGCCTCGACGGCTTCGACGTGCGCTTCATGACCGGCACCGACGAGCACGGCCAGAAGATGCAGACCACCGCCGAAAAGCTCGGTAAGACCGCTAAGGAACTCGCCGACGAGAACTCCGCACGCTTCAAAGCAATGAACGACGCGCTGAACATCAGCTACGACCGCTTCATCCGCACCACCGACCCCGACCACTACGTCGCATCCCAGGCCATCTGGAAGCGCATGGAAGAAAACGGCGACATCTACCTCGACAAGTACGCCGGCTGGTACTCCGTACGCGACGAAGCCTACTACGCAGAAGACGAAACCGAAGTACGCGACGGCCAGCGCTACGCCATCGCCACCGGCACCGAAGTCGAATGGACCGAAGAAGAATCCTACTTCTTCCGCCTCTCCAAGTACGGCGACAAGCTCCTCGAACTCTACGCCAACGAAGGCTACGTCTACCCCGAATCGCGCCGCAACGAGCTGATCTCCTTCGTCAAGGGCGGCCTCAACGACCTGTCCATCTCCCGCACCACCTTCGACTGGGGTGTGCCCGTACCCGGCAACGACAAGCACGTCATGTACGTGTGGGTCGACGCCCTCACCAACTACCTGACCGGCCTCGGCTACCCCGACACCGACAACGAACTGTTCACCAAGTACTGGCCCGCCGACCTGCACCTCATCGGCAAGGACATCACCCGATTCCACTCCATCTACTGGCCCGCATTCCTGTGGTCCGCCGGAATCGAACTGCCCAAGCGCGTCTTCGGCCACGGCTTCCTGCTCGTCAACGGCGAAAAGATGTCCAAGTCCGTCGGTAACGTCGTCGACCCCGCAAACCTCGTCGACGCATTCGGCCTGGACGCGGTCCGTTTCTTCCTCATGCGTGAGGTGTCCTTCGGTCAGGACGGCTCCTACTCCGAAGAGTCCATCATCAACCGCATCAACTCCGACCTGGCCAACAACCTCGGCAACCTCGCCCAGCGTTCGCTGTCCATGGTCGCAAAGAACTGCGGCGGTGCAGTGCCCGAGCACGGCGAATTCACCGAGGCAGACCGCAAGATTCTCGACGAGGCGGCTGCCCTCTACGAGCCGGTCCGTGCAGACTTCGACGAGCAGGCATTCCACCGCGCACTCGACCGCATCTGGACCGTCCTCGCAGACACCAACGCCTACTTCGCAGAGCAGGAACCCTGGACCCTGCGCAAGAACGGCGAACTCGACCGCATGAACACCGTGCTGTACGTGACCCTCGAGGTCGTACGCCAGGTTGCCCTGCTGCTGCAGCCCGTCATGCCCGACTCAACCGCTAAGTTGCTGACCCTGCTCGGCGTACCCGAAGGTGACGCACGCCAGTTCGCTGCCCTCGGCACCGCACTCGTGCCCGGCACCGAACTGCCCGCACCCGCACCGGTGTTCCCCCGCTACGAAGCGCCCAAGGCATAACGGCTGCTTCTGCAATAGCGAATAGCGTATGAAAGCCCTCGGCTTCCTGACCCCGAATGGGGGAGGAGCCGAGGGCTTTTTCGCATATATATAGGTGTAGGCGCGGACAGAGGTACGGGGGTAGGGATGCGGGTGAGAACGCCGGTTGAGCCGCCACTCATCCTTAAGGATGAGGCCCGCGCCCCACCCAGCCCGCCTCAGGCTCACCTCAGCCCGTGGAATGAGTGGGGAACCTTCGCATCCGCAGGTCAGGACCCGGTGAACACCCGACAAAATCAACCCGGAGGATGAGAAAAACCCTGTAGTCAGCGCCATGCTGCGTGAAATAATTGAACTATGACTACGACAACTCCTCACGCACAGACGGCACAGGTTGCCGTCTCCGCACGAAACCTTTCCAAAACCTACGGCATGGGTGAAGCCACCGTCCACGCTCTCAACAACGTCTCCGTCGACTTTGAGCAGGGCAAGTTCACCGCCATTATGGGCCCCTCCGGCTCGGGTAAGTCCACGCTGATGCAGACCATCGCGACCCTGGACACTCCCGACCCGAACCCGGCAACCTCGATTCGTATTGGCGGTACCGAGCTCTTCGGCCTGAAGGATAACGCTCTCACCGAGTTCCGCCGCGAACACATCGGCTTCATCTTCCAGGCGTTCAACCTGGTGCCCACCCTCACCGCGGGCCAGAACATTGACCTGCCCCTGGGCCTTGCCGGTAAGAAGCCCGACCCGCAGTGGCGCGACTACCTGGTCAAGACCCTCGGCCTGGAAACCCGCCTCGACCACCGCCCCGAGCAGCTCTCCGGCGGTCAGCAGCAGCGCGTCGCCATCGTGCGTGCACTGCTCGCACGCCCCGAAGTGGTCTTCGCCGATGAACCGACCGGTAACCTCGACTCCAACTCCGGCGCCGAGGTGCTGCGCCTGCTGCGTGCCGCCGCAACCGACCACGCACAGACCATCCTCATGGTCACCCACGACGCAAACGCCGCCTCCTACGCAGACCGCGTGGTCTTCATCAAAGACGGCATGGTCGCCGGCGAAATGATCGAACCCACCTACGACGCCGTCCTCGGCGCAATGGCACAGCTGGAAGGTCGATAAGCCGTGGCAACCACACTGAACACGGTGGCGCGCTCCAATCTGCGCGCCTCCAAAGGAAAATACATTCTCACGGGCATAGGCATCGCGATTTCATCCTTCTTCATCGCCGCCATTATGATGCTCACCAACTCGCTGCAGGCGACAGTCAACTCCTCCGTGGGTGACGTGCTCTCCCGCGCCGAGGCGGTTGTCGCCTCCGCCGCTACAACCAGCGACGGTAAAGATAGCACCTCTATCTACCTGACTCGTGACCAGATTCAGAAAGTAGAAAAGAGCGACCTGCTCTCCGGCTACTGGGTACAGTACGCCGTCACGGGTTCGATCGGTACCGGCGACCAGAAAACCCCCGTGCAGTACAACCAGCTGCCCGCCGACTCTAGCCTCTTCCCGTACAAGGTGCAGGGTAAAATCCCCAGTAGCGACCACGAAATCATGGTCTCTACCTACTTCGCGAAGAAGCACAACCTCTCGCTGAACAGCAAGGTCACCAGCACCGACGTTGTAGAATCCGTCAGTGCTCCCGGTACTGATAAGACCGCCGAATATACCGTTGTCGGTCTGTTCGACCCCGGTTTTGAGGGCTCCACCACCAACCAGGCTGTCTTCATTGGCGGCACCAGCCTCGGCGAAGCCACCCTGAAAGCAGCCGAGACAGAAAACAAGAGCTCCGCGGCAGGCTACCGGGGCATGGCTGGCGCGAACCTCATCTACCTCAAGTTCAAGGACGGCGTAACCGACGCCAAACTCAAGAGCCTGCAGGATACCCTCAGCAGCGGCGACACCAAGAACGACCCGCGCGTCATGACCGGTCAGAAGCTGCTGGAAGACTACCAGAAGAGTATCTCCACGGTCTTCACCTCCATTAGCGTGGTCCTGGGTGCCTTCGCGGCACTGGCTCTGCTGGTTTCCTCCTTCGTTATCTCCAATACCTTTGCGGTGCTGGTCGGCCAGCGCATCCGTGAGCTCGCCCTGCTGCGCACCCTCGGTGCCCGCGGCGGCTCCCTCGTGCGGATGCTACTCATCGAATCCATTACCGTGGGCGTGGTGTTCTCCCTCATCGGTGCACTGCTGACCTACCCGGTTGGCGCGCTGGTTGGTGCAAACCTCACCACCATCATGATCTCGTACTCAATCACCCCGGTGATTATTAGTACCCTGATCTGCACCATCGTCACGGTTCTGGCGTCGCTCTCCCCGGCACGAAGCGCCCTGCGCATCTCGCCCATTAGCGCGATGAGCGAGCACACCAACCTTGAGGTGCGCAAGCCCGGCAAGGTCGGCCCGATTCTGGGTCTTGTCTTCGGTGCCGCAGGTATCGGCCTGGCTATGCTGGCTCAGAACCAGGGTTCCGGTGAGGGTGCCGGCAATAAGGCTATCCTCTTCATGATGGGGGCCGCACTGCTGCTCGGTATTGCAGTCTTCCTCATCACCCCGCTGGTACTGCCCCCGCTGGTACGCGCCCTCGGCGCGGTCACCCGCACCCAGACCGGCAAGCTCGCGCTCGCCAACGCGCTGCGTTCGCCCAAGCGTACCGTCTCCACCGGCCGCGCCGTGCTGGTGGGTACCCTGGTCGTGTCGACTGTGCTGACCGGTTACTCGGTGCTGAGCGCCTCGCTGACCAAGGCCCTGGATCAGCAGTACCCGATTTCTGCGCAGGCGAAGTACAGCTCGTATGACCAGTCCGAGGCGGCCTCCACCGTGACCAAGGCGGAAGGTATCGCCTCCAAGGTCAAGGGCATTAAGAACGTTCAGGCATCCGCCGTCGGTTACGCAGCCGGTGTGGTTGACTACACCGTCGAGTACGAGGGACAGAGCGCCAACCAGAACGCTGACCTGGTGGCGTTGAGCTCCTCCGATTTGAAGGCAATCCTGCCGGGCGAAAACTCGAACCTTGCTGACGACACCGTGCTCGTACCTCAGGGACTCTGGAAGTCCGCTGGATTGAACGAGTCCAG
>CALGXU010000019.1 GCA_937935205.1 uncultured Rothia sp. | reverse complement strand
TTCCTTTCTGGGGTTTGTCCGTTAGCTCCGAGGATAGTTCCTGTGTAGGTTCTATTCAAGAAGCTACAGGGCGAAGAAGGGTACAGGGCACGAGTAGGGAATTACCGCATTCTGTACACCATTGATAACAGTGCATTTTTCCTGCATTGAAAATCCCCTTAACGATAGAATGAGGTACGGAACACTAAAAACTCGCCTGGTCAGAAATAATATCTAAGGCATGACCTGCTAAGTTAGACAGTTTCTGGTGTTATGTATCAATGAAGGCATAAGACCGACCGCGGGATACCACGAGGTGACCCGCTGAAAGGAGGGTGTCATGAACGCCCTGCATACCAATTCCTATAACTGCTCGCAGCTAGTTTGGGCTGCCTATAAGAGCACGGATCCTAACGTGGACCTCGACTCTGACGGTGGCCCCGGCGTGTACCCGACAGACATCAAGGATTCACGCTGGGTACATCACTACGAAACGAGGTGGTAGCAATGACCACATCCCGTCTTTCAGGAAGTCTGCGTCTGGGACTTATCGGCGCCCTCCTCCTGTCAGGCTGTAGTGCGACCATCCCAGTAACAAACGACCCCCGTAAGGCCCTCAACGAAAGCAGCATCGCTATATCCATTGCAGGCGACTCAACATACCTGCCGAATGCTGGAGGAGGCGTAGCATTCTACAACTCAGAAACCCAAAAATGGTCAAGAATCAAAAATGTTGGGGTTCGAAACTCGCCAATTGTATACAAAGATAAAAACCTGTATTTCACAGATACAAATTCGCTATTCACCCTCTCCGATAAACTGCACACATACCCAAAGAAAACCAAAAATGATTACAGTGAAGATGTGTACGTTGCAGACGATAGCACTATTGTAGCTATAGATAATTACGGAGGGGATGGAAATGGTGATTACCTATTCCTTGTGACAATTGTAAAAGATGGTGAGGTGAGGGAAGAGAGAATTAAAAATAATATACTCCGGACAGCTCAGTGCGCCGACGGCAGCATATGGGGCTACGACAAAATCAGCAATTACGAAGGAACAGATAACCAATACCTACACCCAAGGAACCCCACATACCTTACCCGTGTGTACCCGAACCCTTCAAATGAAAAAATGTTCTCGAAGAGTCTCGAAAGTAACACAATGGAAGGTTCCTACATTGTGTGTGCAGGAAATAGAATTGTGAAAATCCATGATACTTACCCGCAAAGCATTACCGACTACCAATATGCAGATTTAAAAGATATTGACGGATCCATGCTCGAAGTAATTAATGTGCAAACAGGCGAGCATACAGAACGCCAAATTACCGGTGAAGTGAGCAAACGTGTACATGGAAAAAATGTTCCTTCAGGTGCACCGTATGCAATACACGCATACGGGGACGACATCTGGTGGGTCCATCACGACGGGCGAATCATCTCAACCAATATTGATACCGCCCACAACACTGTACGATTCAGCCTCAAGATCCCAGAAGGAGTAAAGGAAGTCTCTACATACTACTGGACCGAGAAGAACCTCTACGCCATGTACGAGCTGCAAGGAGAAACCTATATTCAAGCCTATTCCGTTGAGTCTGGTGAACTCATCAAAACTCAGAAAATACCGCACTACAACGCTCTTCTGAACGGGCGCGAATACCCCTCATACTTCGTTATTACAAACGAAGAGAAATTCCTTAAAAACTAGCCCCTCGCGCTGAAGCGCTGCATAGAGTGAGGCGGGCGGCCCCTCCCCGGTGGAGGCGCTGCCCGCCTTGCGCGTCCCCTGACACCTCGCCCCACATGCACTATTCGGTGAACTGTTCGTTGAATGAGAAGCAAGGAACCCCTACCCTGCGCCACCAACCCATAAGTGATACGGTCAAAGAGCAACTAGTCAAAGAACAACTAATGGATTCACGTGCTGAAATGCACGCCCGACCCTGCCCCACACGCATCGCCCGGACGCCCGCATCCAGCACGCCACAACTCTATAACGAACACGGGTGAACAATGACTGAGAACGTACACAACGACTGGGACCTCCGAAGCGAAGAAGTGCAGAAAGACCAGGTAGCCGCCTACGACGCAATGCGCCGCCGCTGCCCCGTCGCCCACGACGAATTCATGGGCTACTCCGTCTTCAAAAACGCCGACGTACAGCACGTACTCGACCACCCCGAAATCTACTCCAACGTCGTCTCCACCCGCCACATCGCCGTCCCCAACGGCATGGACGCACCCGAACACACCACCTTCCGCGCCGTCAACGACAAGTACTTCACCCCCGAACGCCTCGAAAAGTTCGCACCCGTCATCCGCGACGCCGTGAAGACCCTCATCGCAGAACTGCCCCGCGGCGAAGAAGTAGACGTCATGCAGGGCTTCGGCCAGGCATACGCAATGCGCGTGCAGAACGCCTTCATGGGCTGGCCCGCATGCCTCGAGCAGCCCCTCACCGAGTGGATCGAAAAGAACCGCGTCGCCACCCTGCGCCGCGACCGCGAAGAAATCGCCAAGGTCGCCCTCGAATTCGACGGCTACATCCGCCAGCTGCTCGACGAACGCCGCGAGGACGCCG
Organism: uncultured Rothia sp.; assembly: GCA_937935205.1. GTDB lineage: Bacteria > Actinomycetota > Actinomycetes > Actinomycetales > Micrococcaceae > Rothia. The sequence goes on along the minus strand of CALGXU010000019.1, from coordinate 3,693 downwards.
CAGCCGGCAACCCCAAGGACGTCACCGCCGAACTGCTCACCGACATCGTGGACCTGCCCGGCGAAGAGCCCCGCACCATGACCGACGAAGAAATCGTCAGCCTCATCCGCAACTGGACCGTGGGCGAGCTGTCCACCGTCTCCGCAACCGTGGGCGTATTCGTCAACTTCCTGGCACGCAACCGCGCCGAACAGGACCGCCTGCGCGCATCCCTCGCCGACGGCAACGCCCTCGACGACCGCAGCGAAATCGCCCTCGCCGTCGAAGAAATCATGCGACTTGAAGACACCCTCGTCACCAACCGCCGCATCACCACTCAGGACACCGAACTCGGCGGCCGTACCCTGCCCGCCGGCTCCCGCGTGACCATCAACTGGGCAAGCGCCAACCGCGACGAGGACGCCTTCGAAGACGCCCTCACCTACAACCCGCACCGCGACCAGTCCCGCAACCTCGTGTACGGCGACGGCATCCACGTCTGCCCCGGTGCGCCCCTGGCACGCCTGGAGCTGCGCATCCTGCTCGAGGAGCTGCTGCGCGGCACCGAGTCCATTGAGATCGCGGACGAGAGCGAGAAGCCCGCAACCGTGAACGCCGTGTACCCGGTCTCCGGCTACTCGGTCGTGCGCGCTATCTTCAACTAGGCCTTCAACTAGGCACGTTCCAGCCGTATAAAGCGCGAGGCGCCGAACCCCGAGAATAGGGGTCGGCGCCTCGCGCTGTTAAGAGTAGATATAAGAGTGAATAGTAGGGGAGTGGTGGCAGGTATCAGTCGCTCACTATAGATAAAACGGAATATTCCCTAGAGGGTTATATTCTCTAGCGGCTATATAGCCTAGTAGGCTATCTAGAAGCTGAATTTAGCGGCCGGAACTCGTCGCTGAAGGCTTCGCAGAAGAACCCGCAGAACCGCTCGCAGAAGCCCGCGCCGAAGCCTCTGCCGCAGCCGACGCCGACTCCTCCGGAGATAGCGGCGTACCGTCCGCATGAACACCAGCCAGCGCCGGAGTCACACCATTCACGAAGCTCAACTTCGCCTGCTTGAACTGGTACTCGGGGGAGCAGGTCAGCTTGTACTTCGAATTCGCCAGCTCGCGAATCGACTTCACATAATTCTGAGTCTCCTCATACGGGGGAACACCGCCGTACTTCTCCACAGAACCCGGACCCGCGTTATAACCGGCGAGAACCACATCCTGCAGCTCATCCTCATTGGAGGCGTACTTCGCCAAGCGAGTACGCAACTCAGCCAAGTAGCGTGCCTGCGCCGCAATCGCATCGTGCGGGTTCAGAACATTACCGCCATTGCCGAAGCTGTAGTGGCCGCCGCTCCACGCGTCATCAGTGAACTGTGCAATACCCTTAGCGCCCTGGTGGGACACAACGCCCACACGCCAGTGGCTCTCAGTCTCAATCTGCGCCGCCATCACGCCGGGACGGAAACCCGCCACCTTAGAGCCCTCCTCAAAATCGGATCGGAGAGCCGCCGGAGCATACGAAAGCTCCGTCATGCCGCAATAGTCGTCATAGGTGGCTGCCAGGCCGGCAACACCGCCACCCAAAAGAACTGCAGAGGCAATAATCTGCCAATGCGCAAGTGCCCCGGCGAGAAAGCGAAGCGGGAAAGCTTTACGCTGCCGAGGAGAAGTCTGTGCGTCCGCCGAAGCGGGGGTGTGGTTGTTGGCGCCCGTAGCGCTGCGCTCGGAAGAGGCGCTCGAAGTGCTATCTGCCATTCCTATAGACTAGCGCACCATGCCCGCTCCTGGCTAAGAAAAGTTCGCCCATGAGGCTAAAAGCATAGTTTGCCGCAGCGCGTGTAGGCTCCTGCGGGGGCGTTTGTAGGCGCTTCTGTGCGGGCGCAGAAAAACAACGCAGAAAGACCCCGACCGGCGCATCCAATCACAGGATGCACCGGGCGGGGTCAATCTCTCGGCGGGCGTTAGAAGCGCCCTGTGCGAGCTACGAGCTACCAGCTATTAGCGGTCGGTGACCACAATCTTGCCGGCGGCACCGCGCTCCATCTCCGAGAAGGAGTGGTTCACGAACACGTAGGTGCCGGATTCCAAGAACTGCATCTCCACGAAGCCGCCCTGCGCGGGCGCCAAATCGAGTGCCTGACTGTGGCCGTCACGGCTGCCGAACGCATCCGCGCCGCGGCGCATCAGGTAGCCGCCCTCCTTGTAGACCGTGTCGAACTGCGAACCAACCACGTGGAAGCTCGTGCCATGGTTCGGGCCCGCAGCCATCACCCAAATACGGATACGCTCGCCCTTCTTCACCTGCAGCGGCTTCGCCTTGTACTGGGTTGCGTGGCCGTTGAACATGGTCAGCGTGGGGGTGCCCGCCGCAATCAGCTCCGGCGAGTTCTCCGCCAGCTTGTTGCCGTCGGAGGCGGTCTTGCCGGTGTCGTGCAGGTACGCCTCGCCCTGAACCATCACGTACTCGTGATCGACCGGGTCAAGGTCCGCCGGGTCAATGATGACCGCGCCGTACATGCCCTGGGTCATGTGCAGGCTCAGCGGGGCGGTACCGCAGTGGTACAGCCAGATGCCGGCGGCCTTCGCCTCAAAACGGTAGACGAGACGCTCACCGGGGGCGATGGTCTTCATCGTGTTATCGGGGGAGACCATGCCCGCATGGAAGTCCAGCGAGTGGCCCATCGTGCCGTTGTTGACGAGTGTAATTTCAAAAATGTCGCCGACCTTGCCGCGCAGAATCGGTGCCATGTTCTGCCCGTTGAACGTCCACATGTGAACGGTCACGCCGGGCGCGACCTCGCGGTCGACTTCCTGCACGTCCAGGGTGACCTTGCGGACGGTCTTGCCGTTCACCTTCTCGGCGGTGTTCGGTGCCGGGATGTTCGGGTCGCGGTACTTGTAGCCGCTGCCGGGCGCTGCGGACATGTCGATCTTGCTGTTCGCCACGGTCATGAGGGTCGGGGTGCTACCCGACGCCGCGTGGTTGTGGGTGCCCGCAGAACCGTGGTTGTGGCCGCCCTGCGCCACCTGGTTTGCGGAGGCGCCGGTCGCCTTCACCTTGAACACCATGCCCAGGGAGCGGTGACCCGCCACGGAGCAGTAGCCTTCCTGATCGGCGCTGATGATGCCGGCGTCGACGGTTTTTGTTTCGCCGGGGTTGATGGTGCCGGTGGTTGCGCCGTTGTCGAAGGTCAGGTCGTGGGTCATGCCCTGGTCGTCGTTGGTGACCTCGACGACCAGGCGGTTACCGGCGGGGACCTCCACCTCGGCGGGGGTGAAGCGGTAGTTGCTGGTTGCCTTCACCTTGACGGTGGTGGTCTGGCCGGTCGCAGCTACGGAACCCGCCGAAGAGAACGACGGCAGGTTCAGTGCGGACGGGTTCACCGCAAAGCCCAGCAGGAACGCCATAGCCACCGCGAGTGCCGCCTGGAAGCTCTGCTTGGCGTGCGGGACGGGTTCGGGGGTGAGCGCCTCCTGGTTGAAGACGGGCTTCTCGCCGCGGGCGCGTGCCGCCATCATTTCCTTGCGGGTGTTCACGGACGCCTTCACGCCGCGCACCATGAGCGGAATGAACGCCATGAGCGCCAGCGCACCCACGATAGCGACGGCAATCTTAATGGACTGACCGACCACGGAGCTGGGCATCATGAAGATAATAGGAGCGCTGTCAATTGAGTGATTTAAGATAGCATCAATGATACCACGTGTGTCACGA
>CALGXU010000018.1 GCA_937935205.1 uncultured Rothia sp. | reverse complement strand
GACGATAACCGCCTTTCCAAGCGGAGCCAAGCGACCCAGCTTTTCCAAACGGAACCGTACGGAAGCAACCGCTCAGCACAAGAGAGCACAAAAGAGGCGCCGCCTCCCACACGGGAGACAGCGCCTCTTTCGTTAGAGCCGGTTCAGCGGAAAAGCTTAGCCTTCCACGCCGCACTCAGCCAGAATCAGCTCACGCACGCGGGCGGCGTCAGCCTGACCGCGGGTAGCCTTCATGACCTGACCGACGATAGCGCCAGCAGCCTGAACCTTACCGGCACGGATCTTGTCGGCAACGTCGGGCATTGCTGCCAGGGCTTCCTGAACGGCTGCGGTGAGCGCGCCGTCGTCGGAGACCACGGCGAGGCCGCGTGCCTCAACGATTTCGGCGGGGGTGCCTTCACCGGCGAGGACGAACTCGAGCACCTGGCGGGCGATCTTGTCGTTAATCTTGCCTTCGGAGATGAGCGCTTCGAGGGCGACCACGGTTGCGGGCTCCACGCCGAGGGCGGTGAGCTCAACTTCAGCCTGCTTTGCGCGGCGGGCGATTTCGCCCATCCACCACTTGCGGGCTGCTGCTGCGGTTGCACCTGCGGCAACGGTCTCTTCGATGACGTCGAGTGCGCCAGCGTTGACCACGTCGCGGAACTCTTCGTCGGAGTAGCCCCATTCGCCCTTGAGGCGGCGGCGGCGTTCTGCCGGGGGTTCGGGCAGTTCGGCGCGCAGACGCTCAATCCACTCGCTGTTGGTGACGACCGGTACGAGGTCCGGCTCCGGGAAGTAGCGGTAGTCGTCAGCGTCAGACTTGGGGCGACCCGAGGAGGTTTCACGGGTGTCTTCGTGCCAGTGGCGGGTCTCCTGGGTGACCTTTTCGCCGCGTTCGAGGATCGCTGCGTGGCGGCGAATCTCGTAGCGGACGGCGCGCTCAACCGAACGGAGGGAGTTCACGTTCTTGGTTTCGGAGCGGGTGCCGAACTTCTCTGCGCCCTTGGGCATGAGGGAGACGTTGGCGTCGCAGCGGACGTTACCGCGTTCCATGCGGGCGTCGGAGATGCCGAGGGAGCGGACGATGTCGCGGATTGCGGCAACGTAGGCGCGTGCCAGTTCGGGTGCGCGTTCGCCGGCGCCGACGATGGGTCGGGTGACGATCTCAATCAGGGGCACGCCTGCGCGGTTGTAGTCGACCAGGGAGGAGGTTGCACCCTGGATTCGGCCGTCTGCGCCGCCGACGTGGGTGAGCTTGCCTGCGTCTTCTTCCATGTGGGCGCGCTCAATTTCGACGGTGAAGATGGTGCCGTCTTCGAGCTCAACGTCCAGGGAGCCGTTTTCCGCGATGGGGCCGCCAGCCTGGGAGGTCTGGAAGTTCTTCGGGGAGTCCGGGTAGAAGTAGTTCTTGCGGGCGAAGTAGGACTTGTCTGCAATGTCGCAACCCAGTGCCAGGCCGAGCTTGATAGCGGACTCAACAGCGGTCTTGTTCACCATGGGCAGCGCGCCGGGCAGGCCGAGCGATACGGGGGTGACGTTGGTGTTGGGTTCGTCGCCGAACTCGTTGGGTGCGGAGTCGAACATCTTGGTCTTGGTGTTCAGTTCGACGTGCACCTCGAAGCCAAGGACCGGGTCGTACTTTTCGATGGCTTCTTCGAAGCTGAGGACTTCTTCACTCATTACTTGGTTCCCCCAAAGTCAAAGTCGCGGATCAGAGTTTCGGTGTCGGGCAGGCTCTTGTAGAGCGGTGCGCCCCATTTTGCGGTGAGCAGTTCTTCCAGTGCTGCGCCGACGCGGTAGAGGCGTGCGTCTTCGCGTGCGGGTGCGGTGAACTGGATGCCGACGGGCAGGTTGTTCTCTTCGGAGAGGCCGCCGGGCAGGGAGAGCGCCGGGACGCCTGCCAGGTTGACGGGCACGGTTGCGACGTCGCCCAGGTACATTGCCATGGGGTCGCCTTCGGTCTTCTCGCCGAGCTTGAACGCGGTGGAGGGCGCGGTCGGGGAGATGAGCACGTCGCACTTTTCGAATGCTGCTGCGTAGTCGCGCTGGATGAGGGTGCGTACGCGCAGTGCTGCGCCGTAGTAGGCGTCGAAGTTACCTGCGGACAGTGCGTAGGTGCCGAGGATGATGCGGCGCTTGACCTCGTGGCCGAAACCTGCGGAGCGGGTTGCGGACATGACGCGTTCGATGGTGACGGGGCCGTCTTCGGGTACGACGCGCAGGCCGTAGCGGACGCCGTCGTAGCGTGCCAGGTTGGAGGACACCTCGGAGGACATGATCATGTAGTAGGCGCTGATGGCTTCGGTGACGGAGGGCAGGGAGACCTCGATGATCTCTGCGCCTGCGGCACGCAGCTCTTCGACGGATTCGCGGAAGCGTGCGAGGACGCCTGCTTCGAAGCCTTCGCCGTCGCCGCCGCCGAGTTCCTTGATGACGCCGATGCGCAGGCCGGACAGGTCGCGCTTGCGTGCGGCTTCTGCGCCTGCCTTGGCTTCTTCAACGAAGTTGCCGGGCTCATCGGGCAGGGAGGTTGCGTCGAGCGGGTCGTGGCCTGCGATTGCTTCGTGGAGCAGTGCGGTGTCCAGGACGGTGCGGGCGACGGGGCCTACCTGGTCGAGGGAGGATGCCATGGCGATGACGCCGTAACGGGAGACGGAGCCGTAGGTGGGCTTGACGCCGACGCTACCGGTCAGTGCTGCGGGCTGGCGGATGGAGCCACCGGTGTCGGTGCCCAGGGCCAGGGGTGCCTGGAAGGCGGTGACGGCTGCTGCGGAGCCGCCGCCGGAGCCGCCGGGTGCGCGGTCGAGTGCCCAGGGGTTGCGTACTACGCCGAATGCGGAGTGCTCGTTGGAGGAGCCCATTGCGAATTCGTCGAGGTTGGTCTTGCCGAGGATGGGCATGCGTGCTTCGCGGACCTTGCGGGTGACGGTGCCGTCGTAGGGGCTCATCCAGCCTTCGAGCATGCGCGATGCTGCGGTGGTGGGCTGACCCTTGGTGACGATGAGGTCCTTGACGGCGATGGGTACGCCTGCGAGCGGGGGCAGTTCCTTGCCTGCTGCGCGGTCTGCGTCCACTGCTGCTGCGGTGGCGAGTGCTTCTTCGGCGTTGATGTGCAGGAAGGCGTTGAGGCCGTTCTTGCCGTCTGCTCGGTTGTCGCTCAGGGGTGCGCCGTCGGTGGCTGCGATGCGGTCCAGGTGTGCCTGGGTGAGCTCGACGGAGGTGATTTCGCCGGATGCGAGCTTTTCTGCTGCTTCTGCGGCGGTGAGCTGGATCAGTTCGTTCACTTGGTTGTTCTCCTCTTAGTCTTCGTCGAGGATTGCCGGCACGCGGAACTTGCCGTCCTGTGCGTCGGGGGCGCCGGAGAGCGCCTCTTCCTGGGTGAGGGTGGTGACGGGTACGTCTTCGCGGAAGACGTTCTCGAGGGGGATGGGGTGGCTGGTCGCGGGGATGTCGGCAGTTGCTTTCTGCGACATGGTCTCAACGGATGCGACGATGACGTCCAGCTCAGACGCCATCGCGGTGAGTTCTTCATCGGTCATCTCAATGAGTGCCAGCGATGCCAGGTGCTTTACCTGTTCAAAGGTGATGGCAGACATGGTTCTCCCGTAGTTTGTTTTCTTGTCTCTTCTCTAGTGTAGTGGAGGTTGCGTGTTCCGTCTCATTGGGGGTTGGAGGGTTTACCTGCTGGTTTGTGTGTTCAGGCGGTGTCCTTCTCCCCTGTTTTAGGGTTAAATGCTCAACGCCCCGCTCCTCGTGTGAGGTGCGGGGCGTTGGGCTACAACGTGTCCACGTTACGCTTGAGGGTTAATCCTTAGGCGGGGATGGTCAGAACCTGGCCGGGGAAGATCAGGTCAACGTTGTAGATGATGTCGGTGTTCGCAGCTGCGATTGCCTGGTAGCCGCCTGCAACGCCGAGCTTTGCAGCGATCAGCGAGAGGGAGTCACCGGGAATCACGGTGTAGGTGCCTGCTGCAGCCTTGGGAGCTGCAACGGGTGCTGCTGCGGGAGCCTCAACTGCCGGTGCTGCTGCGGGAGCTGCGGGAGCTGCGGGAGCCTCAACTGCCGGT
>CALGXU010000017.1 GCA_937935205.1 uncultured Rothia sp. | reverse complement strand
TGCAGCAGGGTGTCGCGCGGATGCTGCTCCTGCGTACCGCGTGCCGCGGCGGCAGCCTCGTCGTATTCGGGCCAGGACAGCAGCATGGCAAGAGCCGCCACAATCTGACCCACGGCAAGCTCACCATCGCTCGCCGACGCAAAGCCAGCCGTCTCGGTGGAGAGCAGCTGGGTGCGGCACAGACCCGATCCGGCACGCAGCAGAATGACGCTCGGGTGCTCGGCGCCGGGGCGGCCGTGGCGTTCCTCGGTGACGTCCTCGGCGACCTCCAGGTGCGCGGCGAGAAGCGCCTCATCGTCCATGGCGGCGAGGCGGTCGTAGCGGCGCACAGACTCGGTGAGGGCGCGGGCGATGGGCTGCTGAATCGGGTAGGTGATCTCCTCGAAACGCTGCAGGGGCTCGACCACGCCCGCCGCGGTCGCCTCGGTCGGGCGGCGCAGCCAAATCATGCCGAAACCAATAGAATGAACGTTCCGGGAAGCGAAGTCGTTCAGGTACGCCACATAAGTCTGCTCGTAGTGGTTGCGGTCGCGGTTCTCGCTCGCATCCTTCAGCCAGGTCTCCGCGTAGGAGGCGGGGCTCAGCGCCTCACGCTGAATAAACCACGCCTCCGCGCCACCGTCAGCAACCCAGGCGCGCGGGCGCTCATCCCACGGACGCGGTGCTTCCGGGTCCTCAGAATCGCGAATAATCTCCCAGTTACCCAGCATCTGCGCGCGACCGCCGGGCACCAGCACCGACGGCAGCTGACGCACCATCGTGCTCACAATTTCGTCACCGGGCAGGCCGCCGTCACGGTAGGTGAACTGCTCTTCGGCGCTCTCACCGGCAACGCGCGGGGTAATCACGAACGGCGGGTTCGACACCACCAGGTCGAAAAGCTCACCGGCGACCGGCTCCAGCAGGGAACCTTCGCGCAGGTTCACTCGCGCCTGCGGGTTCTGCGGATCAATATTGAGCGCCTGCGCGTTCAGCAGCAGGTTAAAACGGGTGAACGCCAGGGCACGCTCCGAAATGTCGGTGGCGGTCACGTGCTCGGCGTGGGCGAGCAGGTGGAAGGTCTGAATACCGCAGCCGGTGCCCACATCCAGGGCGCGCTTGACGGGGGTGCGCTCGGTAATCTGCGCCAGAGTTAGGGAGGCGTGACCAATGCCGAGCACGTGATCCTTACGCAGCACACCGGGGCGCTGATGCGCACCCAGGTCGGCGGCAACAAAGATTTCGGTGCCGTCATCGGCGGCGTGCGGGCGCAGGTCAACGCTCGCGGTCCAGCGGGCAGAATCGGCGGCGTCGCGCTCAATCAGCGCGGCATTCTCGAAGTCGACCAGGGTCTTACCGAAAACCTCGGCTGCCTCAGCCTCGGTGAGCGGGCGAGCCAGCAGGAAAAACGCCAGCAGACGCGCCAGGTTCTTCTCACGCGCACTGTAATCACCGCGCAGAACGT
>CALGXU010000016.1 GCA_937935205.1 uncultured Rothia sp. | reverse complement strand
TTGAGTTCCGCGGAATATCAAGGAAGTTAGCCCGTCTAGTAAACAAGGCTTTCTAATGTGAGAGCGCACACTTAACCGGTGTGCAAACTATATGAACCCCCGTATTTCCCCTGCTTGACTAGGGGAAATGCGGGGGTTCTTCTTTTTTATCCAGGGTTTAATATGGGTTCATTTTTGGGGTTTACTGGTTTCAAAATGGCGAGTAAATAGCGACCAAATTACGCCCCCGCCAGCCCCTCCAACACGTCAGCAAAAACAGCCTGCCGCTCACGCGCCACATACGCCGCCAGCGTCTGCGCCTCGGAGGCGTGACCAAGCTGCGCAGACGCCTCAGCCAAACCGAGACGCTCATCGAGGAAGGTCGCTGTGGTCTTGCGGAGCACGTGCCAGGTCACCCACTCTAGCTCGGAGCCCGCCAGCGCCCGCTGGAGGTAGTTTCTCGCCGAGTTGTAGGCGAGTGGTGCCCCGCCCTGCTCGAACACGTGCACAGCCCCGTCACGGGCTTCTGAGCGCCGCCTGCGGAGCACATCGAGCACGAAGGACGGCACCTGTAGGGTGCGGGGCTCGTGCGTCTTTGTGTCAGCCTGCCAGCCGCCCTTCTGGATGAGCGTGCCGGCTACCGTGACCGTCCCCGCGTCCAGGTCTACATCCTCCCAGCGCAAGCCCGCACCTTCACCCCACCGACACCCAGTACCAAGCAGGACGTCGACCAGATCGGGCAGGTATCCACTATAGGTGCGGGTTGTAGGCAGGGCGGCGACCAGTCTGCGCAGCTGCCCAATCTGTTCGAGGGTGAGGGCTCTCACCTCCTTCTTCTTTGTCTTGATGGTGCGGGTTGCCAGGATAGGGTTATGAGGAATCGCGCCGAGACGCACAGCTTCGTCCAGTGCCATCTTCAGCACGAGCCGCTGATTGTACCGTGCGGTGGGTGCCTTGATGGTGGAGAGGTAGGCGTCAAGTGTGCCGGCGGTCAGCTCCCTCAACTGCAGGGAACCTAGCGCGGTTGAAGCTTGCCCAGCCCACAGCGTGTAATTGCGCACCGTGTTCGAGGCGAGTCCGTCGAGCCCGTCGAGCCAGCGTTGGAGGGCGACCTTGAGGGTGGTGGAGCCGCTGAGTGCGGCACCCGCGGCGGGCAGTGCCGCGAGCTTGGTCTTGAGCTTGTGTTCGGCTGCGGCTTTGGTGGGAGCCTGGGCGGTAATGTTGCGGCGCACGCCGCGGGCGTCCCTATAGTTGGTTCGGGCACGCCAGACCTTCGGGCGGATGCGGGTCAGATTGATGACCCCGTGCGTGCCGATGGGGAGCGGGTCTCTAACCATGGCGTGTCCTTCCTTGTTGCGTGGGCGCGGTTTCGCACCTATACTCGTGCCCGCACCAGATGGTGTGGAACCCTGTTTTCTTCCTTGAACGTGTGAATGCGGTATAGGGCGGCAATCTTGCCTCAGAGTAACGGCTGAGACAAGGTTGCCGCTCTATTTTTGTGCCCTCAGCCAGGCTTCGAGGATGCGGTCTGTGACTTCTAGTTCTGCGGCGGCGGCAGAGAGCGAATCAGGGGCGATAGCGAGGGCGGTTGCCACAGCTTGCGGGGTAAGGAGCCAGCCTGCGGCGATCTGGTCAGCCTTACGTTCGCGCTTCAGCGCGGCGATAGTGTCGAGGGGAGAATGGGTGTCGCCCTGGGTGGCGTGGGCGAGCTCGTGGGCGAGGACGCAGCGTCGTTGCCGGTACAGGAGCCCTGGTGTGGTGATGATGGTGCGGGTCTGCTCGTCCCAGAGGGCGAGGGTCCCGGCGGGCGGTTGGGCGTCGATAATGCGGATGCCCAGCTCAGCGGCGTGGGCATCTGGACTATATGGGGTTGAGTGATTCATGAGGAGTTGGTGAATAGGGGAGTGGTTGGGATTGGGCTAGGCGCTGGCAGGGTCTTCGGTAATGATGTCGTCTGCAGGATGCGCGGCGAGCGTGTAGCCTGCCTTGGTTGCCGCTTCGGCACGCGCCAAAATCTGCGCAGCCAACTGAGCATCAGTAAGGGGAGTCGCCATCTGTTCTCGCAGTGCATTGTCTGCGGCAGAAATAATGACCGTCATGTCCACATTGAGCGCGGCGCAGATGGTCTTGAGATCACGAACAGGGAGCGAGCCCTCCGACCGATATACAGAGCGGCTGAGCTTGCTCTTGGAGATACCGGTTTTGGCGGCTAGGGTAAGCAGGTCTTCACCTCGCCTTACCATCCACACTTTAACTTCGCGGTTTACAAAATCATTGAAGGCATCTGCCTGGGATTGCAGTTCTTTAATGTCTGTCATGGGAACAGTCTACAAGATTTCTAAAAAAAATTCCTGTTTCAGGTTGCACATTCCAAAAAATAGGAATATGATAGTTGCATACCAACGAAAGGAGGCGCTGAGATGCAGAAGGAAACCTTCAGTGAGAACATGCGAATGGCATTAGCAATGAAGGCCAAGACGCAGCACAGTCTAGCCGCAGCATCGGGACTTCACCCCAGTCGCATTAGCGCAATCGCCACAGGTAAGGCAGACCCCCGCATCACTGAAGCATGGAAGATTGCGGAGGCGTTGCAGGTACCTATCACGTGGCTTTTTGAAGACCATTCCGCAAGCATGGGCACCACTGTCTAATTTTTTATCCACTATTCCTAAATTTAGGAGTAATTCCTAGAAAAGGACACGAAATGCTAACCATCCCTCAAGACCACCTAGCGCTCTGGTCACCCGAGGAGCTTGCCGAAGCGCTCGGCGTGAAAGAGCAGACCCTGGCCGACTGGCGGAATGCCCGCACCGGCCCCGCCTACATCCGCACCAGCCGGGGCCAGCGCGGCGGCAGGATCTACTACACCTCAACCGCCGTCATGGACTGGCTCCAGTCCCTACCCGTCACCCACACCACCAACTAAGGACTACACCAATGACCGCCAAGACCAAGCGCGACCGCGCCGCAGGCAGGGCACACCGCCACACCGCAATCCAAACCATCGTCAACAACCACCAAGGCATCATCGACGACATCGCCAGCATCGACAACAGCATCGCCTCCCTGCAGGACGAAAACTGCAACCTCGGCCTCCGACTCGACAACTGGTACGACCGCTTCGAAGAACAGAACGACTACACCCGACAGAACGTCGCCCACGCCATGCAACGTATCGCCAGGAACGAACGCCAGCAAGCCGAAGTTGAGAGCGCCGTCGGCATCCTCCAGAACTCCAGCAAGGAACACCAGACAGACATCGCCATCCTCAACCACACCAGCAAGGAGCACCAGGAGGCCATCGCCCAGCTCATCGCCTACGTAAACAAGGTGCATGGCAAGCAGGTCGCGCTCAATCAGGAAATCAACCTCCTACAGGCAGAGGTGGACGACACCAACCGCCGCCTCTTCCAGCTCGCCTGGATCAACCTCGGAATCTGGTTCGCCGCAGCGCTAACTATCTTCATCCTCCTCATCACCGCCCACTAAGGAACCCCCAACCATGGACACCAATCTCCGCGCCGCACGCGCCCTCGTCTGGGCGCTCGTCGCCGCCACCGTCATCATTGCCGGCATCGCCACCGCACAAGAGGACATCGGCATCCGCGCAATCCTGCTCGTCACCTCCCTCATCCCCGCCGGGCCGGCCATCCTGCTCGGCTCCGCAATCCACGACCAGAAAGAAGGAGACCACACCAATGGCTAACCTCGCCGAGCTTCCGCACAAGGCCGCATACGAAGCCTGCAACCCCGACCATGACCTCATCTCTGAGGTGCAGGTCGCCGAAGACGAAGGCATCAAGCTCGTGACCCTCCGCCGATACTCGCAGAGCTCCATCAAAGCCACCGTAGGCACCCGCCTCGACCCGGTCTGCAAGGACGAGGCAGGTATCCGCTGGTACCTCAGCGGCGACGTCGAAACCTGGAAGACCAAGCGTGCCGAAACTAAGGCACGATGCCGCAGCCACATGCAGTTGCGCTACAGCCGCCGCTAACCCACCCTCAGCAAATCAGGAAGAAACACCACCATGGGACACATCGCAGACGAGCTCCCGCACCCCGACGACTGGGACGGAGAAAAGCCCCTCTACAGTGCGGCTGAAGCCGCCGTCTTCCTCGGCGTCAAACCGCTCACCATCACCAACCGCGTCTACCGGCGCACCCTCAACCCCGCCGCCTGGAGCAAGAACACCGGATACTGCTTCACCCGCACCACCCTCGACCGGGCACTCCAGCGCGCTGAGAAGGCACGCCGCCAAAAACGCGCCTACCGGGCATGCTTCCCCAACGAGGAGCAGCTCACCCCACCCCGCCTCAAGCGCTCCAGCATCGACTGGAACAACCCCTACGAAGGAAGGAAAAAATAACCATGCCCACCATCTTCTCCGGCGTTGAAAACCGCATCTCCGAAGCCCGCGAACGCCACCAAGAACTACACCGCACCACCCGCCAGGACGTGGCAGACTGGCGCACCCAAGCCGCCCGCATCACCACCACCGTCAACGCCCTCAACGAAGCCAATGAGGCGCTCGACGCGAAGGTGAACGCTGCTCTCTCCCTGTCCGTGCTCGCCGCAACCGTCAGCCTCATCGCACTCAAGAGGCGGTAACCGTCATGGCTGTCAAGAAACTCTGCGGGGCATGCGGCAACGACGCACTAGAACGCAACCCCAAATGCGCAGCCTGCGGCAACCGGCACGCACGCTGGTGCAGGGCAGGCGACCCGCGAGGCATCCCAACACCCCGCAAAAACGTGTGCGCAGCCTGCGGACAACCCGCCGACCAAACCAACCCCGACTGCAAAACCTGCATCAAACGCGAACAACGGCGCGCCAAAGCAGAAGGCCGCGAACCCTGGATTCCCTTCATGACCACCAAGGCCATGCAGGCGCCCCCAGTACCCGTCAACACGCTCACCACAGCGCGTGACGTCCACAACCACGAGGCCCTCACCGGCTGGCTCACCGCCCGCCGCAACCGCCTCAACCCCACCCGAAAGGACAAGAAGAACATGACCACCCACACCACCCTCACCGGCGCAACCATCACCGACGAGCAGCTGCAGGCACTCGCCCTCGAACTCGTCAACATCCAGGCAGACATCGCCGCACTGAAGGAAGAAGCCGTCCGAATCGAAGAGCAGCTGAAGGCCCTGCCGAACGGCAAGTACACCTGCGGGGACGCAACCCTCACCGTCTCCCACCCGCGCCGATTCAACGAGAAGAAGTTCGTCGAAACCTACCCGGTAGACGCGTTCCCGCAGTTCTACCAGACCGTGCGCAAGGTCGATTTGAAGACTCTCGCCCCGGCGCTGAAGGACCAGTTCGCCGAGGACTCCACCGCACGCCTCACCATCCGCTAACCACAGGAAGGACACACGTTGGTTAACCCCACCATCGCCAAACCCCCCGCAGGGGCAGGGCAGGCAGAAGCCTACGGCGCTGACGTCACCGTCGCAGGCATCATGGGCGTCATCACCGACGCTATTACCGCCCACCCCCGCAGCCTCCAAAAGCGCATCGGCCCCTCCGAAATCGGTATGGACTGCACCCGCCGTCTCATCCACAAGCTCGCCGGTGACACCGAACCCGACCGCGGCATCGCCTGGAAACCCACCGTCGGCACCGCCTGCCACACCCAGATGGAGGAATGGTTCGGAGCCCACAAGGACGAAGGGTACCTCGTCGAGCAGCGCGTCACCGTCGGCCAGATTGGCGGCGTAGACATCACCGGCTCCACCGACCTGTTCAGCGTCAACGATAAGACCGTCATCGACTGGAAATTCGTCGGCCCCTCCATGCTCAAGAAGTACAAGCTCCACGGCCCGTCCAACCAGTACCGCGTCCAAGCACACCTCTACGGCACCGGCTGGGTCAATGCCGGCTACGAAGTTGCCCAGGTCATGATCGCGTTCCTGCCCCGTGACGGCGAGCTCGGTGACGCCTACTTCTGGTGGGAACCCTACCAGCCGCAGGTTGCAGAAGCTGCGCTCGCCAAGGCGAACCAGCTGGTCAGCCTCATCAACGCAATCGGTAAGGACGCCACCTTGGCGATGTACCCGCTCTGCAATGAGCGGTTCTGCCCCTGGTGCCCTGCCGACAGGGCGGCACAGAACGCCACCATCTAACCCAATTTTTTATCAACCCCCTTTTGAAAGGAAAAACTGTAATGTCCGCTTTCGACTTCTTCGCACCCCGCGCCTCCCACTCCTGGAAGTTCACCAACCCCGGCGACACCCACACCGGCACCATCACCGAGGTCAGCGACGCACGCCAGGCAACCGAATACGGTTCCAACGAGCTCGCCTACTGGGACAAGGAACGCACCCGCCCGAAGATGCAGGTCGCAGTCACCCTCGACACCGCCGAGCGTGACCCGCAGGACACTAACGACACCGGCAAGCGCACCCTCTGGGTTGTGGAGGACGGCCGCTCCGGCTCCATCCTCTCCGCCATCCGCCAGGCAGTGCACCAGGCAGGCGCAGGCACCATCGACATTGGTGGCCAGCTGACCGTGGCGTTCTCTGGTTTCGACCCGAACAGCAAGAACCCGGCGAACCCGCGCAAGATCTACAGTGCTTCCTACGTGCCCCCGGCACCGGCTGGTGGCATGTTCACCAACCAGGCACCCGCACAGCCCGCAGCGGCGCCTGCACCTGCAACCCCGGCACCCATCCCCGCCGTCCCCGACGCAATCCGCCAAGCCGTCACCGCCCTCATCGGCACCGGCCAGGACGACGCAACCATCGCCGCAACCCTCGCCGGCACCGGCCTGCCCGTCACCGCAGAAACCGTCGCCACCATCCGCGCCGCAGCATAAGCGCCGCACATCACCTTCACCGGTAACCCAATAGTGCCCCGCGCGGACTTCCACACACCAAACCGCGCGGGGCACACCCACCCCCAACCAAGCCAAGCCAGCCAATCTGAAGGACACGCCATGGGAACCCCCGTCACCCTCGACACCGCCCTCCACCTACGCAACCACCGCCTCTCTATCATCCCCACCCGCCCCGACGGCTCCAAAGCCCCCGCCCTACCCTGGAAGGCATACCAAACCGCACCCGCACCCATCACCGAAATCAACGAATGGTACCGGGACGGCAACCGGCGTAACCTCGGCATCGCAATCGTCACCGGCAAAGCCTCCGACCGACTCGAAATGACCGAGATCGAAGGACGCGCCGCAGCCGACCTCCCCAAGATCGCCGCCACCATGACCGAGCGCGGCCACGCCCGCCTCTGGGAACGCCTCAACAGCGGCTGGCTCGAACTCTCACCCTCCGGCGGCTTCCACTGGATCTACCGCCTCGAACAGGGTTCCAAGGTACCCGGCAACACCAAACTCGCACGCAACGCAACCGGTGAAGTCCTCGCCGAAACCCGCGGCGAAGGCGGCTACTTCATCGCCGCACCCACCCCCGGCAGCCACCACAAAACCGGCAACCCCTGGCAGATCCTCGCAGGCGGCCCCGAAACCGCACCCACCATCACCGAAACCGAGCGCGCCGCCTTCCACAAGGCAATCACCGACACCCTCGACGAAACCCCAGAACGCCCCGTAACGCTCTTTAGCCAGCCCAAGCCCACTACCACCCGCCCCGCCGCTGAAAACCCGGCTGAGGGCGGTCTGAAGCCCGGAGACGACTACGAGCAGAAGACCGACTGGGCAGACATCCTCACCCCCCACGGCTGGACCCTCCACTCCACCCTCACCAGCGGCGAACGCTTCTGGACCCGCCCCGGCAAACACCCCCGCGACGGACACTCCGCATCCACCGGCCACGCCGACGACCGCGACCGCCTCTACGTCTTCTCCTCATCCGTCCCCGAATTCCCTGTCGAAGAACCCATCACCAAATTCCGCGCCTACAGCATCCTCAACCATGCAGGCGACGACACCGCCGCCGCACGTGCTCTAGCCGCCGCCGGATTTGGTGAGAAAGCACCCATCACCGTGAAACTCACCGACATCCTACCCACCAGGCCCACCTCAGCCGCCGCACCACCCACACCCCCACCCGCACCCGCAGTAGGGGAGCCGGCAACAGCACCTGCAGCGGAACCGGCAGAAGAGCAGGCGGGGGAGAAGACCCACACCGTTGAAGAACCCACCACCAGCAACAACGATGACGCCGCCATCACCGACTGGACCGAACTCGGACTCACCCGAGCCTTCACCCACCTCTTCAACAACCACATCCGCTACAACATCAACCGCGGCCGCTTCTACCACTGGACCGGCACCCGCTGGGAAGAACAACCAGACACCGGCGGCGACACCAAACTCGCCCTCCTCAACTTCGCAGCCGCCCTCAAACCACCCACCACCGAAGAAGGCAAACCCGACAAAGAAGCCCACGCACTCATCCGCTACGCCCGCTCCCACCGCGGCTCAACAGCCCTCTTAGGACTCCTCAAAGTCCAACCCACCATCGCAGTACCCGCCACCGCCTTCGACACCCACCACGACGAAATCAACACCCCCGCAGGCATCATCAACCTCAAAACAGGAGAACTCATGCCACACACACCAACCCACATGCACACCAAACAAACCGCCGTGGCACCCGCAGGCACCAGCACCACCTGGGAGAGGTTCCTCGCCACCACCTTCAACCACGACACCGCGCTCACCGGGTACATGCAGAGGCTCGCCGGCTACAGCGCCACCGGCCTACAGCGTGAGCACGTCTTCGCCTTCGCCTACGGCACCGGCGGCAACGGCAAAAGCGTCTACTACGACGCCATCACCGGCGCACTCGGCGACTACGCCGCAACCCTACCCGCCGGATTCTTGATGAAGAAGCCATTCAGCGAACACTCCACCGAGCTCGCACGCCTCAACGGCAAACGCTTCGTCGTCGGCTCCGAAACCAACGCAACCGACACCCTCGACGAAGCAAAGCTCAAAATGCTCACCGGCGGCGACCGCATCACCGCCCGCTTCATGAACAAAGACTTCTTCGAATTCACCCCCACCCACCACCTACACCTCATGGGCAACCACCAGCCCGCAGTCGAAGACGGCGGCGAATCCGTATGGCGACGCATGAACCTCGTCCCATTCGTCCACACCGTCCCCGCCGAAGAACGCGACGAACTCCTCCCCGAAAAGCTGCGAGCCGACGCGGCGGCAGTACTCGCATGGATCATCCAAGGCGCGGTCGCATACTTCAGAGACGGGCTACAGCCGCCCGAGGCAGTCCGCGCCGCCACCGAAGCCTACAAGTCCAGCCAGGACACGGTCGGGCAGTTCCTCGCCGCAAAATGCGACCTCTACCCCGGCAACAAGCACTACACCGTGGCGGTCACCGACCTACGCCAGGCCTACCACATCTGGTGCGCAGAGGAAGGACTGGAACCGGTCAAGGGCAGGGCGCTCGCCTCCCAGTTGAAGGTTCACGGGGTGCTGGTCGGCCGAGATGCACCGCGCGCGACACACGGCGGCGGGCGCGTGTTCGGCGGCCTGCAGCTCAAGGACTCTGACATTTGGTAGGCACTTGGGTGACACAAGGTGACACAAGGTGACACAATTTTTAACCCTTGTGTCACCCGGGTTTTACCTAGTCAGACCGCAAATGGGTGACACAAGTGACACAACTTTTATAAGTAGATAACAAACGCACACACACACGCGCACGCCCGTTACAGCCATGCATATAGAACCTTGTGTCACCTGTGTCACCGAAACCCCACCGACAAGGCAAAACACCCGGTGACACAACTTTCCACGCGACCCGAAAAACCCACCATGCCCCGGAAACCTGCCAAAAAACAGCCCGACCTCCTCGACCAACTCCCAACACCACCACCAGGCACCCCCGAATGGATCCGACACGAACAAAACACCCAACCCAACCCCCGCCAAGCCCGCCAAGCACACATCAACACCTGCCGCCGCTGCGGGGCGCTCATCCTCACCGGACTCACCGGACCCACCACCGCAATGCCCACCCAAGCAGACCCCACAACCACCACCAACCCAGCAACCATCCGCGCCACCCTCGCCCAAGGACGACGCGCCTACCAACTCGAAACCACCGACACCGCACTACACCTCAACGAACTGCACGCACCACCAGCGGCCGGCATCACCGTAGCCCCCCACCACATCTGCCACTTCACCGCACCCGGCTACACCCCACTAACCAACCAACGAAAGGACACCACCACAAATGACACTCCACCCTTCTAACACCCCACCCGCCACGGTAACCCTCAAAAAGACCCCCCACAGCAAACCCATCCTCCGATGGATACCCCTCGAAAACCGCACCTTCCTCTCCATCAACCGCTCCAACGGCACCCACTGGCGAACCTACCGCAAAAACGCCGACCAATGGAAACACGCAGCCAACCACGACATCCACCAATGGAAACAGGAACACCCCACCCACCAAATGCCCACCCTCCAACACGCCCAAATCGACATCTGGATCTACAAAAACAGGCGAGGCCGCTACGACCCCGCCAACCTCTACCCAACAGCCAAAGCACTCATCGACGCCTACGTCGCCGCCGGGCTCCTACCCGACGACAACCACGAACACCTCGACGGCCCCCACCTACACCACGGCGGCTTCGACAAAGAAAACCCCGGCCTACTCCTCGTCATCACACCCCTACACCACCAGCCCGAACCACCAGCCCACCCACAACACTAAGGAAACACCACCATGCTCTCCCTGGACTCACTCCTCCACGAATTCACCAACGACCACCTCGCCACCCACACCTGGCACGGAACCACCACCTACACCCGCGCCCTACCACTGCTGCAACAACTCGAACACGCCATCACCGAACGACCCAACACCGCACCCGGCGGCGGCGGATTCAAATCAACCAGTCCCTGCAACGACCACGCCCTCCTCATCAAAGCCGCCATCGAACACCAAATCCGCTACGACCTGCCCGCCACCCAGCAGGCACCCAAGAACGCCACCCTCGCAGACAAACTCACCAACTGGGCGCACCACGTCGACCACGACTACGCCACCACCAAACTCACCGGCTGGCGCCAAGCAATCCAAGCACTCGACGAAACCACCATCCCAATCCGCATCCCATGTCCCAACTGCGCAGCCGAATGGGTCATCACCGAAACCAACGAAGGCGGACAACGCGTAGACGAAGCAATCCACTTCCACCTACGCGCCGAAACCGCCACCTGCACCGCCTGCAAAACCACCTGGCACGGCATCGACAACATCCGCACCGCACTCATTGCAAACCCCTAAAAACTTGTGTATACTCTCGCCCAGCTTCATGGTGCCCAAAAACAAACAGGGCACCCATGACGCGGCGGAACACAGACAACACACTCGATGGTTAGCAACAACGTGTAGTCACTTCAGTCGGAGCCCCTGCCCACCACGGACAGGGGCTCCACCCGTACCAGAAAGCAAAAACAATGCTCCCCGTCGCAATCATCACCGCCATCATCGACAGCAACCACCATCCCACAAATAAATAACGGAGAGAGGAAGAAGCAATGGCGACCAGCCGCACCGGCACCGCCCGCTGGAAGAACCTCCGAAAACAAGAACTCGCCGCAGCCTTTGAACGCGGCGACATGCTCTGCCCTATTTGTGGCGTCGCCTACGACTGGCACAGGTCGAAGCAACCGAACTCACCTGAGCTTGACCACGTGACAGCACACGCCGAAGGCGGCAAAGACACAGCGGAAAACGTTCGCGTCATCTGCCGTCAGTGCAACCAGAAACTCGGCGGAAAGCTTGGAGGCAAACGCTCACAAGCTCTCAAGACAATCAGAATCGCTGAACCGATTCGACCGAAAACAACGCTGATCCTTTAGTCCTCTCCAAACCCGTCCATGGCATCAGCCGTCAAAAAAAAGGGGGACCCTGGAGCCAAGAGTGAACAGCCTAAAAGCAAACAACGGTAGGGGAGGTACCCCTCCCCGGGGAGATGAGGTCGCGCCCTACGGCGATAGCGATATTTTTGCGCTGAATTTCCACATAGTGAGAGGGGGGAAGACCGTGAGTAAAAGCGGGAAGCCTAAGCAGCTGCCTCCTGTAGAGCACGGAGCAGAAGGTGAATTGGTCTCCGCCATTGATGCTGGAGCTGGTCGCCTTGCAGAGCTACGAATTTTGAGGCGTATCGTTGCAAGTCATCTGGAACACCCCAACACGCTAGCGCGTGACCTTGCTGCGCTCGCACGCCGTTACCAGGACTTGACGAAAGAGATTGAAGAGCTGGAGACCCTAGAAGAGACCCTTGGTGTCGAAGCTAGGGAGGCAGGGTATGTCGAAGACGTCGCTTTCGACCCGCAAGCTCTCTGACCTTGCGCGACACCTAGTTATCCCCGCAGGCATTGAAACAACAGCCTGGCCTCATCTGGCGCAGGCTCTTCGTCGTATGCGCTACCCTCTGGACACCTGGCAGATGTCGCTGGGGAAGCTCCTGGTGGCAAAGCGTGCAGATGGTATCTATGCGTGTGGCGTTGGTGGTGCGGTGTTTTCCCTGCCGCGTCAGGTGGGTAAGACCCACACCATTGCTGGTCTTATCTTCGGGTTGTGTGTGGCGTTTCCCGGGACATTTGTTCTGTGGTCTGCTCACCGTGCTCGTACCCATAATGAGACGTTCCGTTCCATGCAGGGGATTGCGAATAAGCCGGACATTATGCCGTTCATCGGGCATGTGCACCGTGCAGCAGGCTCTGAAGGTATTGAGTTCGCCAATGGTTCCCGAATCCTCTTCGGTGCGAGAGAGAACGGGTTTGGTCGTGGCTTTGCAAAGGTTGACGTGCTGGTCTTCGATGAGGCGCAGATTCTTTCTGAGAAAGCCATGGATGATATGGTTCCGGCGACCAACGCGGCCCCAAACGGTCTGGTGATTATGCTGGGCACTCCGCCGCGTCCCAACGACCCAGGCGAAGTCTTCCGGCAGCGCAGAGAAGATGCGCTCAAGGGGGATAAAGACACCCTGTACGTAGAGTTCTCTGCGGACCCCGATGGGCGCCTGGATGATAAGCGGCAGTGGGCAAAAGCTAACCCGTCCTACCCGGAGCGCACTAGCGCTACAGCCTTTGGGCGACTACGTAAAATGCTCGGCTCTGATGAGTCCTTCCGTCGTGAAGCCCTTGGAGTCTGGGATGAGTTGGCAGGCGTGACCAACGCGTTCACGCCGGACGCGTGGAACGCGTTGGAAGGTACTGCACCAGAAACCGGTCGTGACGTGTACGGTGTGCGTTTCTCGCCGGATGGGTTGGAGGTCGCACTCGCTGTGGCACGCCGCCCCGAAGAGGGGCCTGTGTTCATCGAGGGTATCCGTTCCGAGCCGCTCTCTGCAGGCACCGGCTGGCTCGTCGATTTCCTTGCGTCCAAGCAGGAGCGTGCAGCCCAAATCGTTGTTGACGGCAAATCAGGCGTGGGCTATCTGATTCAGGCGCTCCAAGATGCCGGGGTGAAGAACAAAAAGCTTATCTGGCAGCCCTCCCTAGACCAGGTCATTGCGGCACATGCTATGTTCGATCAGGCTGTTATCAGCCACGATGTTGCCCATAGCGCTCAGCCAGAAATGACAGTCCAGGTACTTGCCGCCTCCAGGCGAAAGATTGGCAGCCGCGGTGGCTTCGGTTGGCAAGCACCAGAAGGCGGTAGTGTCACGATGTTCGAGGCAGCAACCCTAGCCTACTGGGGAGCGAAAGTCACACGGCGTAACCCCACCAAGAGAAAGCAGGTGATTAGCGTATGACCGCGTATATTCCTAGCGTGCAGGCAATCCCTGCTGAGCTCCTCACCGAGACCGAGCGTCGTCAAGTACAGGCGATGATTGACCAGCTCGGCTCCAAGCGAGCCATGAACGCCCAGC
Organism: uncultured Rothia sp.; assembly: GCA_937935205.1. Taxonomy (GTDB): domain Bacteria; phylum Actinomycetota; class Actinomycetes; order Actinomycetales; family Micrococcaceae; genus Rothia. The sequence continues at coordinate 21,378 of CALGXU010000016.1, read as the reverse complement.
GACAGGCATACTACGACCAGAAGATGACGCTCCGAGACCTCGGAATTAGTCTCCCGCGGCAGTTCCTGAATATCGGGTCCGTCCTCGGCTGGCCGGGCAAAGTCGTTGACGTACTGGCAGACCGTATCCGTTTCGAACGGTTCGTATCCACCTCAGAAGAGGACGACCCGCACGGGTTGAATGCTCTTGTAGCCGACAACGGTTTCCAGGAGGCGTTCTCCCAGGCTGTCAGTAGCGCGCTCATCCACTCTTGTGCCTTTATCACAGTGACTGAAGGAGACCCCAGCAAGGGTGAACCCGAAGTGCTCTGGCTCCCTCGCTCCGCGCATTGGGCAACTGGAATCTGGAACCCCCGCACGCGCTCGCTCTCAGCTGGTCTGACTGTTTCAGAAATCCGCAAGGACGGCACCACCTCGTTCATCCCGACTGAGTTTGTCGCGTACTTTGCAGATAAGACCGTGCAGGTAGTCTTCGATGACACCACAGGACGCTCCGCCGTTGAGGTCATCCCCAACAAGACCGGCCGCCCCCTGCTGGTGCCCATTATTGTGGGAGCTGACCTGCGCAATCCTTTTGGGCGCTCACGTATCTCTAAGGCGGTTATGTCGTTGACCGATTCGGCAATCCGCACGATCGTTCGCTCGGAAATCGGCGCGGAATTCTATGCCTCCCCGCAGAGGTACATGCTTGGTGCTGATGAAGAGGCTCTGACTGGCTCGAAATGGTCCGCGTTGACCTCTCGACTGCTGACTATCAGCAGGGATGAAGAAGGCGAAGTTCCGACCGTGGGGCAGTTCCCGCAGATTAGCATGCAGCCGCATACTGACCAGTTGCGTCAGTGGGCGTCTTTGCTGGCTGCGGAGTCTCAGATTCCGCTCGATGAGTTGGGTTTCCCCTCGGACAATCCGTCGAGTGACTCGGCGATTCAGTCTCAGCGCGACCCTTTGCGTTTGGCGGCTGAACGCGCGATTCGTGGGTTCAAGCAGTCTCTGCGGCAGGTGGCGTTGCTGTCTGTTGCTTTGCGGGAGGGCTCTACTGAGGGCGTGTCTCTGGTAGAGCCGTGGTTTGCCCCGACGGTGCATGTGTCGGATTCGGCTGCTGCAGATGCCGTGCTGAAGCAGGTGCAGGTTATGCCGTGGCTGGCTGAGTCTCAGGTCATCCTGGAGAAGCTTGGGTATGACGACGCGAGCATCCAACGTCTGTGGGCGGATAAACGTCGTGCGCAGGCTTCTCAGACCATCGCGCAGCTGGTGTCTTCTCGTCAATCTACGCCCAAAGAGGCACCTGGCCCAGATGGGGTAGAAGAGCTTGTAAAGGAGTAGATCTATGGTGGCGCGTACTGATGTATCTGTACTTGCGGATACGCTCAATGAGATTGTGAACGGTGCGCGCCGCGACCTGGCAGAGATTGCCCAAGCCCTTATCGATACCCCGGATGAGATGAAGCGTGAGGTCATGCTGGAGAGCATGTACGGGCTGATCTCTGACTATGGAGACGCTGCTGTGGTGGAGTCACTGGGCTGGTATCTTGCGTTGCGTGCTGAGGCTGTGGGGCTTGATGACGGATTCCAGCCCTCCCTTCCTGCGCAACTACCGGAGGACGTGGTTCACGCCTCGACCCGGTGGGCATTGGGAGAGCTAATGAAAGGTGAGGACCTGGATAAGGCTCTTAAGTCTTTGAATGGGGTTCTTGACCGGTTGGTGAAGAAGCTTGGGCGTGAGTGCATTGTTCGCGCCGTTGATTCTGACCCGAAGAAACCGCGGTGGGCGCGCATTCCTCATGGTCAAACATGCGCATGGTGTTTGATGTTAGCTTCTCGCGGGTGGGTGTATTTGGATGCCCAGTCGGCGGGTGCTGCTCGACAGTGGCATGCTGATTGTGATTGTCAGATTGTGCCTGCGTGGGGTAAGAAGACTCCGAAGATTGCCGGGTATGACCCTGATGCATTGTATGCCCAGTATGAGGCTGCGCGTGATGCTGTGGTTGCCCGTAAGCAGGGGAAGCATGGGTATTCGCCTTCGTTGGCAGAGGTGGCTTCGTCATGGCGGGAGATGTATAACCGTGGTCGGGGTGAGAGCGTTCAGATGCCTAAGGTGTTGCGGGACTATTCGTCAGGGTGGCCTGAGTATTTGGAGTTGTTGAGGCCTGGGCGTTGGCAGCATATTTTGGCGCGGCATGGGCATGGGGGTAATGCTCCTACCACTTTTGGGGATTTAGATCCTGAAGAGATAGCGTTATTACTTCTTGCTGCGGTAAAGGAAGAAGATAGAAGGGGATGGCAACCAGGCCTGTACGAAGGCACATATATAAGCCATGTAGAGGTACCTGGTGTCGGGCTTATGTACTGTGCTTATAAAGAGGAAAATGATATATTCTCAGTAACAAGCTTTTACCCAATTGAGGAAGGAAAATAACATGCAGGATTGGCAAAAAACTAAGATTCTGTCTGCTGTTATGCTTTCTCGGAACTTGGAAGAGAAGACACGAGCATTTGCAGAAAATTTTAACCGAGGCAGTGAATGGGAGTTGTCTCTATCCTGCGTTATTGGTGATTTTGTAAAGAATCAGGTTACTTTTCCGTATGATGTTGCACGATTAGCTAATCATGACTGGATGCCCGATGATTTAGTGAAGAGCATGTGGACTTACGCTACTGAAGAGTTCGACTATGAGGCTCATCTAGACCTCCTAGAGCGTTAGATTATAATTAGAAGCCCTGTGCACGGTGTGCGTGCACAGGGCTTTTGTGTACCCATTTTTGAGTTTTCCACTGTACGGGCGGTGGTGAAATGCCCGGTGATGATCCATTGACAAAACCCCGTACACGGTTCTCGTGTGCGGGGTTTTGGTGTACCCCTTTTTGGAGGTTTGTATGAGTGAAGAAAATAGCGCACCTGCTGAGGTTACAGAGCCTAAGAGCACTACTCAGGAGGGCGCAGAGGCATCTGCAGAGCCCGGTAACGGTTTTGAGCCTATTACCAGCCAGGCGCAGCTGAATAAGGTGCTCAATGCTCGTCTGGCGCGTGAGCGTGCGAAGTTCTCCGATTATGCGGAGCTCAAGGAGCGTGTTGCCGGCTGGGACAAGCTCGTTGAGCGTGCAGAGACCGCAGAGGCTCGGCTGAGCGATATGGAGCATGAGAACCAGGTGCGTGCGTGGCGAGCTTCGGCTGCATCTGAGTATGGTGTCCCCGCCGACGCACTGCGCGGAGACACCGAAGAGGAACTGACTGAACACGCTAAGCAGCTTTCGGAACTGATCCAGACCCCCACAGCAGAACCGGCACGTGTTGTTGTGACCGGTGCTGCTGAACCCCAGAACATGGCGCTGAACAGCGACGGAATCGCAGAAGCATTCCGTAAGGCTCTGGGTTTGTAAGAACTATAGACACAAAAAATGTGAAAGGAGGGTGACCATGGCCGTCACTAAGGCAGTCACCACCACCGATTTCTCCGGCTTCCTCAAGCCCGAGATGGCAGAAGCCTACTTCGAAGACATTAAGCGCGTCTCTGCTGTTCAGCAGATGGTGCGACAGGTGCCCCTGGGCGCCTCCGGTATCGAGGTGCCCGTTGTCACCTCTAAGGCAACCGCGAAGTGGGTTGCTGAAAGCGCAAAGAAGGAATCTACCAGCGCAGGTCTGGGTCTGAAGACCATGAAGCCCATGAAGATCGCGGCAATCGTCCCGGTCTCCGCAGAGGTTGTCCGCTCTAACCCCGGCAACTTCATGTCCCTGGTCCGTGACCAGGTCGCCGAAGCAATTGCAGAGGCTTTCGACGCGGCAGTACTGCACGGCACCAACAGCCCCTTCGGCGCAAACCAGGCGTTGACCAACACTGGCAAGACCGTTGCTTTGGGAACCACCGCAGAGAACAAGGGTGGCATGTTCTCCGACTTGAACTCTGGTTTGGACCTGCTGGTCAAGGACGACAAGGAACTGACCGGCTTCCTGTTCGACCCCTACGCAGAGCCCAAGCTCAACACCAGCGTAGACACCACCGGCCGCCCCCTGTTCATCTCCGCACCGACCCAGGACACCGCCTCCCCGGTACGCTCCGGTAGCGTGCTCTCCCGTCCTGCTCTCTTCGCAAAGGGTGTGCGTAACGGCGTTGGTGTAGGCAACGTCGTCGGCTTCGGCGGTGACTTCTCCAAGGCAATCTGGGGCACTGTAGGCGGCATCTCCTACGACGTCTCTACCGAAGCAACCGTCACCATCAACGGTCAGCTGACCTCCCTCTGGGAGAACAACCTGGTTGCCCTGCGTGTCGAGGCGGAGTACGGCTGGCTGCTGCACGACAAGGATGCATTCGTTAAGTACACCATCAAGTAAGGAGACATAGATGGCTAGCATGGACAACGGGTACCCGCTCGTGCTTGCGGAAGACCTACGCGCTCGCTGGCCTGATATGCCTCTCGGCTCGGATGCAACCGCCCAGGTGCTCCTGGAGGATGCTGGGGCACTCATCCGTGCCTCGGCGCCCCACTGGGCGGAGCTGGACGAATATGTGCTGAGCATGGTTGCCTGCGCCATGGTCAAGCGTGGCATGGCAGCATCAGCCTACCCAGATGGTGCCTCCAGTATTTCCCAGACTGCAGGACCGTACAACCAGCAGGTAAGCTTCAGCAACCCCAACGGAGCTCTCTTCCTGACCAAAGCAGAGAAGAAGCTCCTAAAGGTGGGCTCTCAGAAAGCATTCGTCTATGACCTGCTCGATGAGGAGGTAGTGCGCTAATGTACTGGCTCACCACCTCGCATACAGTACGCCATATGCCTCTGGAGGAGTACACGGAGGACAGCTGGGGTGCTCAACCCCAAGCCTGGGGCGACCCAATCGAAGTCGCCGTGTACGGCTGGGCACCAGCAGGCGCCGACCAGCTCATGCGTGATCTGGATACCGGCATTCGCCGTGACTACGACCTATACGCCCCCGAACCTTTCGCCTCACCAGGTGACAGGGTACTGCTCCCCGGAGCGGGGACGTTCGAAGTCGTAGGGCACCCGGAAGACTACTCGACCGGTCCGTTTGGATTCAAGAACGCAGTGCGTATCAACCTCCTACGAGTAGAAGGCTAAACAATGGCAGAAAAAACCAAAGTGAAGCTACACCTACCGGGGTTCTACGCACTGCGCACCTCACCCGAAATGCAGGCATTGCTCAACGAGCAAGCCCAAGCAATCCAGAACCGCGCCGGAGCAAACTACAAGCACAGCGTGCATGTAGGCGCAAAAACCGCAGTGGCACGCATCTACCCAGCAGGCGCAGCCGGAATCAGAGAAGAGCGTAAACATGCATCGCTCTCCAAAGCTGTAGGAGGCTGGTAAATGGCAGAAGTCGTCCTCTACGAGGACATCTTCAAAACACTCCGGCACATTATCAACCAGATAAGCGGGCTGGACGTACACGTCGGGCGACTACCCACCGTACGCCCAGCCCGCTTCGTGCACCTCACACCCTCCGGAGGCGAAGACAACAGCCCCGTCCACGGGAAACGTTTTTTCGTCCTGGACGTATGGGGCTCTAAGCCCGCAGGGGATAGAGAAGCATATGAGATGTCCGAACTTATCAGAGCAAACCTCAAAGCGCTCGCAGGCGTACATGATGGATTCACGATCTATCAGACACGCCCGGTAGGTGCAATTGTGTGGATGCCTGATGATGAATCGAACCAGCCCAGGTATCGGCAGAACTGGGCAATCTCGTATAGGGGCACCGTTGTGGAGTCCGCGATCAAAACCAATTAATCCAATGAATGGAGGGAACCATTATGGCTCTTACCGCTTCTAATGTGCGCGTGGGCGTCACCGGTGCAATCTATAAGGCACCGGTGAAGACCGCAGCACCGGCAAACGCCACCGCAGCAATCGATGCCAGGTTCAAGGACCTAGGCTATATCTCTGAAGACGGCGTAACTCAGACTATCGACTCCGATAAGTCCGAAATTAAGGCGTGGCAGAACGGCGACATCGTTCGTACGATTCAGACCTCTCATAATGTGAGCTTCCAGTTCACCCTGATTGAGACCAGCGAAGAGGTGCTCAAGCTCTACTACGCCGACCCGACCGCTACCGCAACCGCGGTGAAGGTCACCGGTGCACAGTCTGCGCATGACTCCTACGTGCTGGATGTGCTGGATGGCGACAAGACTATCCGAATTGTCATTCCGGACGGTCAGGTCACCGAACGTGGTGAAATCACCTACAAGACTGATGAGGCCATCGGCTACCAGGTGACCGTTACCGCGTACCCGGACGCCACCGGTGCGAAGGCTTACCTGTACCTGAAGTAAGCAACCAAGCTTGTACTCTGCCTGCCTATAGCGCAGGCTTTGTGTGTTTTTCCGGCGCTAACAACCGGCAGGCAGAGTGCAGAACATTGGCTAAGAAGAAACACACACCTTAGACCTTGAAGGAGAAACACATGAGCAAGAACGACCTGGTCGTTGATGAAAACGGTATCGCACGACCCCAGGACCACAAGCGTAAGGGCAAGAAGGACCTGCGCCATGTCAAGCTGCGCGGTATCACCTGGGAAATCGATGTGGACGCCATGGACGATGCAGACCTGATGGAAGACCTCGTGGAGTCCGAGAACGGCAACCCTAAGGCAATGTTCACCGTTATCGATGCCATCGTGACTAACGGTGGTGTGAAGGCTGTCAAGGACGCTCTTCGCGATAAGAACGGCAAGGTGAAGTTCTCCGCGTACTCTAAGTTCTTTATGGAACTGATGGAGCGTCTGAACCCTTCTTCCTGATGCTCCTGTCCCTGCGCAGGGGCTATAGGGAGCAAATAGATGTTGACTGTGTCCGCTACTACGGGGCGCCATTTTTGGAAACTCTGCACCGTTACGGAGTGCTCATGACCGCGGCCTTGATCCGGTACCTGCCGGAAGATTCCGCGACCATGCGTAGCATCAACCAGCGTTGGAGTATCACCGACCACCTGCTGGCGGCAATCTATGACCAGCTATCAGTCGCTAACTGGCAACGTTCAGCAGACGGGCAGAAGAACCGCCGGCGCCCCAAACCGATACCCAGGCCAGGTGTTGAAGACAAAGACAAGAAGAAATTCGGTACAACTGTGGTCAGTCTGGAAGAGGCAAAGCATCGTTTCAGACGCGGCTAACCTTACCCCTTGGAGAGGAGAGAAACATATATGGCAGGTGGCTACGAACTCGCAAAGGCGTATGTCTCAGTTATCGCCTCTACCAAGGGTGCAGGTGCCCAGATTATTGCTGAAATGGGCTCCGCAGGTGACAGTGCGGGCGCAAAGGCAGCCGCTGGCTTCGGCTCAAAGTTCGGCTCCATTGTCCCCGGGCTGGTCACCAAAGCACTTGGAGGCATTAGTCTGGGCGCGGTCTTCGGCACCGCATTCAGCAAGGGCTTTAACCGTCTCAAGGCGATTGACGTTGCGCAGGCTAAGCTGCGCGGTCTGGGAAATGATGCGGATAGCGTGAAGGTCATTATGGATAACGCCTCCGCTTCCGTGAAGGGCACCGCTTTCGGTTTGGATGCAGCTGCAACCGCGGCCGCCGGTGCAGTTGCCGCCGGTATTCAGCCTGGCGAACGCTTGGAAGCAGTCCTGAAGTCCGTATCCAACTCCGCAGCTGCCTCCGGCTCCAGTATGGAAGAGATGGGCGCAATCTACAACAAGGTTGCGAGTGTCGGCAAGGCTCAGAACGATGTGCTGGCACAGGTCGCAGACCGAGGCATCCCAATCTACCAGGCACTCGCGGACGAACTGGGTAAGACTACTGAAGAGGTCTTCAAGATGGCCTCCGACGGTAAGATCAACTTTGAGACCTTCGAGAAGGCAATGACGAAGGCTGCTGGTACCGTGGCAACTGAAATGGGTAACACCCTGCCCGGTGCATTCGCCAACGCACAGGCTGCGCTTGGTCGCTTTGGTGCAAACATCCTTTCCGGAATCTATCCGGCGCTCACCAAATTCTTCCTGGCATTCCAGGGGTGGATGAAGCCGGTCGAAGCATTCGGCAAGGTCATCGGTACACAGATTGGTGCGGGTATCACCAAGGTAGGAGAAGCCATTAGCGCCTTTGCTACGGGCTTCAAGTCCACCATGGGCGATGGTAAGCGCTTCACGGTCACCTTCGAGATTATCCGCGAAGAGATTGCCCGGTTTGCCTCCGCGTTTCAGACTCAAGGCGCGGGCATTGTCGGTGTAGCCCAGAAGGTAGGGGCATTCCTTGGGACCGTCTTACCTTCTCTGCTACATTCCTTCGTCTCGGTTGCACTGAATGTTATTCGCGTGGTGGGTTCTCTGGCGGTTGCGTTCAAATCCGTGCTCCCCAGCTTCAGTGGAGCAGGGGACGGAGCAAACGTAGCAACGAGTGCGTTCGATATTCTCGAGTCTTCCATCCGCTTACTTTCGACTGGTCTTTTTCAGCTCTCCCAGTTTATTGAGAACCACCAGCAGGGAGTCGGCAGGCTCGTCCTCGCGCTCGGGACCGCCGTCACCGCATACAAAGGCGTGACAACCGCAATCGGGCTGGGGAAGAGCGCCATCGACTCTTACAACACCGCTATGGGCGCCATTTCGTCGGCAAAAGCCACCGTCATGGGCGTAGCCGAAGGATTCAAAATGCTAACCAGCGGAGCAGGCTCCGCCCGAGAAATCGCGGAACTCGGAAGGAACTACCAGCTGGGTGCAACTGCCGCCTCCGTCTACGAGGTTGCAGTCCGCGCAGCAACTGCAGCACAAACCGCCTTCAACGCCGCCGCCGCAAACATCGCAGGCAACCTCTCCAAAGCATTTGGTCTGATGAAGGCTAATCCCTTTGCCTCTCTGGTCGGTGCTATCGGCATCGTAGCAGGTGCGCTCGCCTACTTCTTTACTCAGACGGAGACTGGGCGCGCCGCGTGGGAATCGTTGATGCAGGCTATCCAGCCTGCTATCGACCAGATTATGCCTATGCTGTCTCAGGCGTTCCAGAGCATTGTTCAGGCTTTGCAGCCGGTTATTGCTACGGTGGTGCCTATGCTCGGTCAGCTGGGCGCTAATATCCTTCAGGCTTTGCAGCCGGTGATTTCTCAGGTCGCACCCAAGCTGGTAGAGCTGGGAGGCAAGGTTGCTACCGCGTTCGGTCAGCTACTGCCTGCGATTATGCCTGCTGTGGAAGCTATCGGCGGGGCCTTCTCCCGTATGCTCCCGGTGATTGGTAACGTGGTCGGGCAGATCGCTTCTATGGTGGGTCCCATCTTTGAGACGCTCGGCCCGGCTATCGTTGCTTCGTTGCAGCCGGTTATTCCGGTAGTCGCCGTTTTCTTCGAGCGTATGGGCGCATGGATCCCGCAGATTGTGCAGTCCCTGTCTCCGCTAATCCCGATGTTCGTCCAGTTCGGCACGACGCTTATGCAGCAGTTGGCACCGATTGGCGAACAGGTGATGTCTCAGCTGATGCCGGCAATTATGGAGCTGGCAACCACGTTGATGTCATTCCTACCTCAGATTGCGGAGATTTTTCAGGCGATTATGCCGGTCATTATGCAGGCTATCGGTTCGATTCTGGCTATGCTCCCGCAGATCGTCGGAATCTTTATTGAGCTTGTTCCGGTCGTGGTGAGTGTGGTCGGTGCTATCGGTCAGCTGGCAGCTGCGTTCCTTGATATTGTCACCGCGGTTATCCCTGTGCTCATTCCTATCTTCCAGGCACTCATCGGAGTTATCGGTGCAATCCTAGTGGCGCTTCTGCCTCTGATTGCAGCAATTATCAATACGGTTATTCCTATCGTGCTGAGCCTCATTGAGGCAATCATGCCGATTGTCAATATGCTGATTCAGATTCTGGTGCCTGCAATCCAGATGGTTCTGACCGTGGTGCAGGCAGTTATCGGGGCAATCGTCCCGATTATCAAGGCAGCTATCGACATTATCACCGGCATTATCAAACTCTTTACCAGTGTGCTCAAGGGCGACTGGAAGGGGGCATGGGACGCCGTGAAGCAGATTCTGGAAGGCGCATGGAACCTGATTAAATCCATCGTCACCGGCGCAATCAACGTTGTCCGCAGCATTATTGAAGCCGGCGTGAACTTCATCAAGGCAGTATGGGAAGCTACCTGGAACGGCATCAAATCGTTCTTCACAACGATCATGAACGGCATTATCACCGGTGTCAGCAACGGCATCCAGTCGGTAGTGAACTTTTTCCGAAACCTGGGTTCCGACATCATCAACACCATCTCCAGTCTGCCTGGGAAGATGGTGCAGATTGGCTCGGACATCATGGCAGGCATTGGGCAAGGTATCGCTAACGGTATCGGTGCAGTCCGCCAGGGATTCAACAACCTGTTGAGTATGCTCCCCGGCTGGGCTAAGGACATCCTCGGTATCCACTCGCCGTCACGAGTCATGCGTGACCAGGTCGGCCGCTGGATCCCCGCAGGTGTCGCTGTCGGTGTGGAGAACGGAACCGGGGCTCTCCGCGATTCTGTCCGCCGTATGGCAAATGGAGCCATTGATTCCGTGCAGACCTCCATGGATGACCTCTACGACATCCTGGCACCGCGAGACATTGAATGGAACCTCAACGTGGCTGTGAACGAGCCAGCTTTGGCAAATCTGAATGGGGCTATCAACGCCAACACCGCCAACACCGCCTACAACCCCGCGCCTGCACTTGGTGCAGGGGCACAGCTGCACGTCCACGTTGAACCGCCTACCGGCGTCGAAGACGTAGACCGATTCGGTAAGCGAGTTATGCAGGCAATCAACTATGAGATGAACGGAGTGCTGGTCTAATGGTCGATTTCGCTCAGGACGGCGCTCGCTCCGTCTGGCGTGCGGCTCTATCCGGTCCACACGGAGAAATCGTGCTCTCCACCTACGAAACCGCAGATGAGCTGGAAATCTGGCTCACCGATATAGACGGTTTCTACGGTGGAGTGGGCGTAGAGAGCTCCGATATTCAGCGCAAGCTCGGACACGGGGTGCTCTCAGTGCCAGCTCGCCGGTCAGGTCGAACGCTCACGCTCAAAGGCACCATCGTTGCCCCCGGCATGAGCGCCCGCGACCTGTCCGCTAGATTCACCTCATCCCTGCTCTGGGACGGCGCACTCGGCAACCTCACCGTCTCCTCTGACTGGGGCGAGCTATCCTGCGCCGTAAGAATTGATGGGGCGGTAAAGACCGAGCTACTAGGCGATGTGGGCCTACATTTTGAAGTCCCCCTCCTCGCTCCCGAGCCCTGGCTCTACGGACCGGAATTCACCGCCCAAATATTCCCCGCAGGCCAGGGCACCGGGCTACGTTACCCGCTGTTCGCACAGAAACCCAAACCAGAGGGCACACTGCACTTTGGTGACCAGGCTCTACCCTCCAGCGTCGCGCTTGCTCACGAGGGAAACGCCACCGCGTACCCCACCTATGTTGTGCAGGGGGAGTGGGATTCGGGATTCCGCTTGGTCAATAGCGGGCGTGTGATTGAGTACCCTTACCAGGTGCATTCCGCCGCGCCGGTAACGGTGGATTGCCATAAGGGCGCTATCTACATCGGCGGATTCGACATGTCGTACCTACTTGCTCGCAGGGAATGGCATTCGGTGCCTGCCCGCAGCGGTTTCCAGCCTCGTGTGGAGTCCTTGGCACCGTCCACTGGCTGGGTGGATGTTCATCTACGAGACACCTACATCTAAGGAGCAAATATGGCTACTGGTTTCGGTATCCCTAACGACGCGGTGGGTAATGGCACCACCCCCGAGGACATTCAGACCATCACCGCTGCAGAGTACCCGGAGGCTGGTGTTATCTCCGGCTGTGAGGTGACCGGTACGTCCACCATGAAGTACAAGGTCGCCGGTGGGGCTGTTGTCATCCATCTCTCTCCGGGGCGCGCGGTGCGTGTTCCGGTGCTGGCTCAGGATCTGACTACCCAGCCCGCACCCGCGACCGGTACCCGCACCGAGTACGTGTATGTCAAGCAGAACACTTTGCAGGATGGCGGTAATATCCACGCGACCGTTGGCATCGGCTCCTCGGTACCCTCGAATGCGGTCATGCTTTCCAAGCGTGAGATTCGCGCGGGTATGACCTCCACCAGTGCGGCACCCGAGGCGGGCAATATCGTCTATTCCCGCCCCGTGGGTGGTTTGCTGGGTCTGCTGCACCATTCCTGGTATGTGGACCGTGCCGCAGTTAATGGGGGCGAATACAGGCGCGGGGAGGGAACCTTCTACGTGCCAACCGATAGGAATATCGATATCCGTCTCTCCTCCTCCGTATCCAACGCGGTAGGCGGCGGGAATAACGCCTCGGCGCGCACCAGCGATACCGGTTCGGTCACCTATGAAATCTGGCTGGATGATAAGAAAATCCTCTCCCGAGAGCGCGGATACAGCAACGTCTTTGACACTGAGGACTTCGCCCGTATCTGGACGGTCAAAGCCGGAGTGCACCGCATCTACTACAAGGTCCGCCACCAATGGGGGCACCCCTGGTGGATGGTACGCGAGAACGCAGCAGGCGACCAGCTCGCAGTGGTCGATATGGGCGTAGCAAAGGAGTAAAACATGGGCAAAACGGCACGCACCGGATACCGCGTCTACTGGCTAGACCCGGTATCCGGTGCCGTCGGCTCACCCGTAGAGGTAGCAGGCGGCGGCTCCTGGTCTATCACGCTCAACGACACCGAAGATTTCAGCTTCACCGTACGCAAGAGCGACCTGGCGACCGTACAGCCACGCTTCTACACGCCCCTATCCGGCGGCGCCCTGCTAACCCATACTGCACCCGACGGCATTGAATACCCCATCTTCGCCGGTATCCTCACCGACTGGGGCGCCGAAGAGCAACACACCCTTGAGCTGAAATTCGCCGGCATCCGTGAAATCTTCGAACGCCGCACCATTTGGGCAACCCTCGAATACACCGACTCCACCCTTGGCGATATCGCCTGGGCACTCTGCGAACACGGCATGGACCGCCCAGCCGGACGCTTACCCATCATCCACGGCACCCGAAGCACTGTCACCGGAAAACGCCAACGCACCTACGAAGCATGGAACCTCTCCAACAACTTCATCGGCAAACGGTGGAAAGAACTCTCCGAAGTCATCAACGGCCCAGATATCATGTTGCGCCCCCAGTGGACAGACGACACCCACACGCATATTCGATGGGTATTCGTCCACGGCACCGAAGACTACCCCTACATCACCCAAACCTGGACGCCAGACTTCGACACCACCGCACCCGGTGGTGAAATCATCAGCGTAAAAGTCACCTCAAGTGCAAAAGACGTCCTCCACCGTATCTGGTGCACCGGAGCAGGAGAAGGCGAAGGGATCGCAATCGCCTACGCCGAAAACCCCAACGCAATCCGCGGCGGACTCCCATACATCGAAGGAGTCATGAACGACCACGACCAAGCAGACGAAACAATCCTGCGCATCAAAGCCCAAGGCGCGCTCGCGTCCCGCTCTGCAATGGTTGACCAGGTCACCCTGGATTTCCCCGCGAACTCGCAGAAGAATCCGCTCGGCTCTTTCTTCGTGGGGGACATTGCCACCGTAACGCTTCGGAACTGGCTCTCTATCCCGGACGGCACCAGGGACATGCGTATTATCAAGCTCTCCGGCAACCTGGACGCCACGGTTACCATCGATTTCCAGGAAGCCCAATGGTAGAAGAAAGGTGGCACGCATGGTCGGATTCATTGACCAGCGCCCAGATGGCAAAGACACCCTCCGACAGCTGGTAACCAAGCTGCGCACGCCCTCCTCTGTTCCTTTTGGCAATAAGGTGGCATCGGCTGGGGAGGGTGTCACTTTCGTGACCAGTGCGGGTGACTCCCTACGCTGGGATGGGGACACCCTCGCAGCGTTCGATACTCGTATGGAGGACGCGGTGAAGATCGTGCAAGCCTCCCGCGCCAATCTGGAAGCCACCGAGACCCGCCTGGAAGAAGCCGAACGACGCATCCAGGAAGCAGAGGCGGCAGGCGCCAACGTAGACACAGAAGCTATCGCCACCAACGTGCAGAGACGCCTGGTGCAGTCGAAAACCCCGTGGATTGACGGTAGGAACCTTATCGTCCCTGGCACCATCGACACCCGACAGCTCAACGTTACCGGCGAATTGGCTGCAAACATCGTGCGCTCCATGTCCGCGGAGACTAAAAAGCTTGTGGTTACCGAGGAAGCAATCCTCAACAATCTAACCGTCATCGAGAACATCGTCACTCCAGAGCTGGTCACCAAGAAAATCAAGACCCGTGAGCTGGCTGCGGAAATGATTGCCGGCGGGCTGATTCAAACCTCCACCCAGGAGCGACAGGGCATCAAGCTCAACAACACAGGAATAAGCGCATTCAATGCCGCCGGTGAGCAGACCGTGAAGATTGATTCCAACGGAATCGACAACTATATCCGAGGTGTCTTCTCGACAGCGGCAGATGACAAGGCTGGCCTCACGATTCGCACCACGCAGGGACCTGTCTCTGGGGGAGAGTCAATCATTGAGATGCGACCTTTGGACGCCGCTCAGCGGGCTCCGATTGGAATCATCCGAATGTCCCCGCAGGGTGCACTGCACCTTGGAATGAAGCCTTTCGGCGCAGCTGATTCGGAGACCAAGGGCTTCTTCGTAGACCCGCAGGGTGGTGTGAACATTACCGACAGCCTACGCGTCAACAGGAACATGCGCATGGACGGCCTCTGGTCGATGACGAAGAACATGTGGGTCCGTTCAGTCGGCCCGTACCGCATTGAATCTGGCAAGTGGGTCGAGGTGCGCTTCTCATGGCCAGAACTGGAACAACAGCCGTACCTCATCGCGCAGCCGTTCGGACCCCAAGCATTGGTAACCACCATGAGCAGCGTGAACCATAACAGCGGCCTGCTTCGCATATACAACATCGGCAGGGACGTCGCCACTGACGTCTGGACAGACGTGTACTTAATGCCATTCAACCGTGCAACCCCCGCGCCATAAGGAAAGGAAATAGTCATGAGCACGCTGACACACGACCAGCTCCTCGCAAAGACCATCTACCTGACACAGGAGAACAACCGCCTGCGCGAAGAGTTGCTTGACGCACACCTCACCGCCGGCACAATCCGTCTAGACACCACCGAGGACACGAAGGAACAGGAGGCAGCAGATAATGCCTGACACCACTACAGCCAAATATGCAACCGTGCACGCCAATATGGCGACCCACCAGCTCATCGCCGGTGAGCCCGTACCAATCACCTCCGGAGTAGTCACCTTCACGCCCACCTCCATGAGCCACGACGACACCACCGTCTACACCGCATGCGAGGTGAAGGGCTATCTGGTCAATGGTGTACTCCGCACCCATCCCAATGGCGGAGCCCGCGGCGTGCAGCTCATCGCCCCTGCGCGGTACAACGTCCAGGTCTCAGCCCGCAGCAATTCTGCCCGCCAAATCCTCATCGACTGCATCCCCCTCACCGTCCAGCCAGGCCAGGAAATCAACTTCGTAACCGCGGCAGGGGACAGCATCAACGAGGTTCCTAACCAGACCCCCCAGCACCAGCCTGCAACGCATAGCCGAGAATGGGTCGCCGAGGACCTGGGTAACGGCCTCGCCCGAATCATCGAGAAGGAGAAGAACTAATGGCAGACGACAGCAAGGTTGTATTCGACCGCCTGGTCATCGCAGACGAACAGGGGCATCTCACCGGCAGTCCGCTGGAAAGTGTCCGAGGCGCAGTCGCTGAGGCTGTCCCGCCTGCTGTTGCCGCTGAAGTGGCTAAGCTACCGAAGCCTACTGCAGAAATTACGCCCGAAGCGTTGGCGAAAGAAATGGGCGTATGGATCGTTTACGGCGGTGCTGAACCTGAGCCGACGAAGTACGGAGTGAACGTTCTGTGGGTGGACACCAGCAACACCAGTGCCCACGTCCCTGCTGCTCCTGCTTTTAGTCAGCAGGCAAAGACCGTGGAAATCCCGGCAGATCGAGGCGTAACGTACCGTATCGACGCAGCTCCAGTTGAAGCTGGAACCCACCAAATCGCTGAGCCGTACCCCAAGACCGTTCGCGTCTCCGCCACTGCTAAGAACGGCATCACCCTGGCGGTTGGGGCTCAGACGGAGTGGTCTTTTACCTTCGAATCAGTCGCAATCCCTTATGAAGATGCTGTGCTCCCGATGACTTCATATTGGCGCCTAGACGATCCCGCAGGCACCAAGAAGCCGAAGGTTAAGGGCACTTCTCCTCTGGTCCAATTTGCCGAGCTCAATGATTCTGCACGATTCGGCGCCCCCGGTATCGGTGTGGGTTCAACTTCGGTGGAGATTACGCGCGGCGGCATGATGTGGGCTGAGTTCGCTCCCGCATCGGTGAAGGCCTTCACCTGGACTGCAGTCATGAAATGGGTTGATGGGGCAGGCCTGAGCCTTGAGCTCGGCGGCTCTCAGAAGGGTACCGTACCAGGCATGAAGTTCGCCGCGCAGGGCGACGGCAGGACCGTAGCCCCCCTAATCTTCACGGGCACGGGTGTAACCAACGTAGCGGCGGTAAAGCCCCCCCCGCAGCCCGCTAACGGAGATATTATCCACCTCGGCTACACGTGGGACGGCACGACCTTGCGTGGATACATTGGCGGCGAGCTGATTGCAACTGCAACGTGGGGCGGGTCCGCTGTGGCCTCCGAACTCATCAAGCCGATGTCTTACAACGTAGGCAATGGAAAGACCTGGAATGTGGCCGGTCTGGGATTCTCCATGGACGCCAAAAACGCGGAGTGGATGAAGACTGCCGCTGGTGCGCTGAGGAAGGCAGTATGACGATGAAAATCATAGATGTTTCCTCGGGACGCCCGGTAGCCCTCCGATACTGGGACGGCTCAAAATGGGTTAGCGTACCCACCGGGACCAACACGCCCCAGGCTCGCGCTGTACACCCACCTACCGGTAAGACGCGCAACATTGGCGCCGGATGTGCAATTATGAACCTGACCGTAGACCCGCCCCACGCCCCAGGCGTTCTCGTTGCCGCAAACATCCCAGTCGTCGTCGATGTCGAAAACCCTGTCTTCGAATTCGATATCATCTTTCGCGGTTCGGCGGGGGCAACCCCCGCCGAAATTATCCAAGCTGCGGTCTCCGTCGGCGATGACACGCCGGTACCAGTCACATTTGGCGGGGCACCATCAATCACCATCCGAAACCCCGGTGATGGGCAGGCCGTGACCGTGAAGGCAGACCCCACCCCCATCACCGCAGTAGCCGGTGAAACAATCCGATTCTACGGGTATACAGGCGCGCCCGAGGGCGGTGTATCCACTGGCGACCAGCACGGCTACATCCCCGGCAAGGACTCCTGGTACGCCTACGGCCCCTCATTTGCCGCAGCCTGGAACGGCGTTCGCCTCTCTCCCCGCATCCCAGGAGCGAAGCCTGTGGTCGCCGGCATGCGCCCAGCACGTATCATGGCTCCCTCCAACCGAGACAGCTGGCTCATTGCAGGCGACAGCATCATCCACTTCTTCCGCTCCCACGCGCAGAGGTGGGCAGAAGCTGCAGGCGTGGCGTGGGCGAAAAATGCCACGGGCGGAGGCACCCACTCATCTGCGCTGACAACCTTCGAAACGGCATACGTCCCAGGCGTAAAAGCTGCCTCGATGGTCCTTGATGAGCTTGGAATCAATGGTCCCAGCTTCGCAGATGCAATGACCTACTGGCAGAAGATGCGTCAGCTCGGCATCGAAGGCATCGTTAAGACGACCCTTACTCCGCGCGCGTCCTCGCGTGACCGCTGGGCGACCGTAGAGGGGCAGACCGCGCTCGCAGACGTCGAGGCGTACAACCGCTGGGACGCATGGCTGCTGGACGGCGCGCCCATGAAGCGCGACTGGTCCGCTGTGGCTGAGGCAGGCGCTACCGGCGAGGACATTGTGCGCTGCGCTGTAGTGGACGGCGATGGGAAGCTCGTCCGAAAGGGCGACCCTGCCCACATTTTCGGTCGCGGCGGCGTCGTGGATTGGAACCCTGCCGTCTCGGCGGCTGGCATGCCGGGCGGCGGCTCACGCCGCGTGTACCGCACTGACGCTGGCTTCACGACTGACGATTTCGGGGACGGTTTGCACTTCGGAGAGGGCGTGCACGAGGCTATGGCACAGTACCTCAAGAAGGCAATGCCGGTAGTGCTCGATAAGTCGGCACGCATGGAGGTGTAATGAACCTTAATTTCCTCCCGCCGGAAGTATGGACGCTCGGTGGCGTCATCATCGGCACCCTAATCCCTGCCATCTTCGCGTTCATGAATGGCCGGCAGCAGGCACAGCACGAATCAAACAAGGTGCTGATTGAGGCTCTGGAGCGCCGCATTGGTGACCTGGAGAAGCACCTGCGAGATGAGACTGATGCTCGCCGAGCTCTGGAGGCGGAGGTTCGTCTGCGGGAGCAGGAAGCCCATGCGACGGCTGACCAGGCACGCCTGGTCATGAGCATCGCGGTGGCTCATATTAACCGTCTTGGTGCGCATATTGAGGCGGGGTCCCCGCCTCCGCCGCCTCCGCTTCCGACCGAGGTTGCGGAGTGGGTCAGTAGGGAGCTGTGGACTTCGAAGCTCGCCGCGCCAGACCAAGTAAATAAGCCGCCGGCAACCTAGCCGGCGGACACAAAATGTTGAGGTAGGTACCCCCATTATCGGGGGTGCCTACCTCTCCTTAATTAAAGGAGTAACGATGAGGTATCTCGTCGAAGTTATTGAAGAGGCGCCGCAGGGGCAGTCATCCCAGACGCCGGCGCCTGTAGTGCCTGCTCACCGGACTGTGGATGTTGCCGCGGCGGGTGCTGACCCGACCGGCGCAGCTGACTCAACCGCAGTAATTAACGAGGCTATCCGCCGTGTTCATGAGGCTGGCGGCGGCACCGTCCACCTGCCCGCAGGTGCGTACCGTGTTTCTGCACCGTTTATTGAGCTGCTGGGTGGTGTGCACCTGCAGGGTGCGGGTCGCGAGTCGACCATTATCTTTGCGGATACTGGTGCCGGTTCGGAGCAGAAGACCGCAATCATCCATGCCGGCTCGTGGTTCATCCCGCGTGTCGGCAAGGACAACCTGCTGATGGGTGTCTCTGACCTCTGGATCAAGAGCTCTCACGCTCGCCCGTCGCATGTCTCGTCGGCAACCCCGACTGCGGGTAAGGACGGCATGCACCCGAATATTGGCGGCATCCTCCTGAACACTGAGCTTGGCGACCAGCCGCCGGAGCCGGACGGCGCCCACCGCATCGAGAACGTCCTCATCTGGGACACCGCGTTTGGTGTGGCGGTTCTTGGTCTGGACGACCAGGGATGCCAGCTGCGGAACGTCCGTGTTCGCCGGACGCTTGGTCCTGGCGTGGTTATTGGCAAGTCGCCGGAGCATGTCGCATCGGTGACGGCGGGTCGCCGTGAAATCGGCGCAGCAGACAACATTCTGGACGCTGTCGATGTGTCGGGCGCGAATATTGCAGGTGGCACTAATGCTGGCTTCGAGATTTACGCGACCAATACCACTCTGATTGGTTGCAAGTCTTGGTATAACCGTCGGAGCATCCACGGAGTCGACGGCAAGCCCGGCGGCATCTGGGACACCTCCAACATGCACCGCTTCACTGCCGCCGGCGCTGGCTTCTTCATCCGTGGCGGCCGCAACATGCTCAACGCTTGCACCGCTCAGGAGAATGGCGGCCACGGCGTGGTTATCGTCGGCCACTCCTCACAGGTCATCGGATGCCGCAGTGCCTCCAGCTCTTGGCACGACTGTGTGAGCGGTGAAGCGAAGCCCAGCGAGGCTGCGGACTTCTTCATCACGAACTGGGCACACCACCTCATCCTGAGTTCGAATATTGCCCAGGCGGAGTATAAGGGCAAGACGCCCCGCTATGGGTTCGCAGTCGAGAAGTGGGCGCACGACATCACTGGTCACTCGAATATGACCGTAGACATCCCCACCCCTCACATTGCCAAGAGCCTCGGCGCGTTCAACCGTATCGAAATCAACAACGAAACCCTCAACTAAGGAGAAAGAAGATGCTCCTCCTCGAACCCGGCAGCAAGCTCGTCACCGAGCTCGCCCCTAGCCCCAACCACCGCGACGGATACTACAAGCGTAAGAGCCCCTGGGTAGTCCTCCACACTATGGAGACCCCCGAGAACTCAACCGTCGCCCGCAACATCGCAACCGGCTGGTTCTCTCGCGTCGAAGCGGGGACCTCCGCACACTACGTCGTCGGCGACACTGAGATTTTCCAGTGTGTGAACGAGGGCGACTATGCGTGGGCTGCTATGACGACCGGCAACGCTCATGGCATCCATATTGAGATGGCTGGCCGCGCTTCACAGAGCCGTAATGAGTGGTTCGACGACTACTCGCGCACCATGCTGGAGCTGGTCGCCGCTCTCACCGCTGACATCTGCGCCCGCCACGGCATCCCTGTCCGAATCCTCACTGATGCGCAGCTTGCCGCTGGCGAAAAGGGCATCACCTCCCACGCCGCGATCAGCCGCGTCTTCCGAGAGTCCGACCACACGGACCCTGGCTACGGCTTCCCCTGGGATTACTTCCTTGAGCGAGTGCAGGCGTACCGCAACGGCAACGCCAACATCGCTAACGGCGCCCCGCCGGCACCGTCCCCGCAGCAGGCCGCCGCCGCACAGCCGGCAGGCCCCACCCCGCTTCCAGAGGGCGTCTGGTACCCCGCGCGCGGCTGGTTCACTGCCGGCGACCGCCTGGAGGTCTCCGCCGACACCGAGGTAGACTCCCCGGCACTTGGCCGCTACCTCCCCGGCACTGGCTTCAACTACGACGGGTATGTCGCGAACAACGGCTACGTGTGGCTCAGCTACATCTCATGGGGCGGAGCTCGCCGATACATCGCTGTTGGCCCCAATGATGGCCGCTCAGACACCACCTGGGGCACTGGATTCTAATTTAAGGAGAACACATCATGACCGCACAGAAGCTCGCATCCCTACGAGCCGCAATCTACGGCGTCGCCGCCGCCATTGGCGCAATCTTCGTCGCCAACGGCATCATCACCGGCGAACAGCTCGCAACCTACCTGCCGCTCATCCCCGCAGTCTTTGCGCTCGGAGTGGCTATTCTGAATGTTCGCCCGCACGCAGAGCCTATCGACATCGACGCACTCGCTAATGCCGTTGTCGCGCAGGCTGTGAACATCATGCCCGCCCCTGCCGCTCCTGCTAACCCGAACGGCGACCACTACGACCCGCAGGCTAACGAGAAGCTCACCGAGTATCTGCTCGACAAGCCCGCGACTGGTGTCACCTCGGCGGCGTCTGATGGCTCTACTGAAAGTGGCGAGTAAATAGCGACTAGGCAGGGTTACACCCCTTGAGTTCCGCGGAATATCAAGGAAGTTAGCCCGTCTAGTAAACAAGGCTTTCTA